>CAZBQC010000007.1:0-25193 GCA_964494015.1 uncultured Muribaculaceae bacterium | reverse complement strand
TAGGTTTTTCAAATCCAAAAATGTCGAATAATTGTAAATGAAGTGGTAAACTAGACACCCACTCTTCGCCTCTTAACACGTGAGTTACACGCATTAAATGGTCATCGACTAAATGGGCAAAATGGTATAGAGGTAACCCATCCCCCTTAATTAAAACATGATCAATATCATTTTCAGGAAATTCTATTTTACCTCTTACCAAATCGTCGACCACGACTTTATTTTCAAATCTACCAGAAGACTTTAATCTAATGACAAAGGGTTCACCATTTTTAATTCTCTCAGATCGCTCTTCATTGGTCAAGTTACGATATTTAGCAAAAGATCCATAGTAGCCAATTCGCATTTTACCATCTTCCTGTATTTTTCTCATTTCTTCAAGCTCTTCCTCACTACAAAAACAAGGATAAGCTAAACCACTTTCAATCAAATACTTAGCAAAACACTCATAGATTTCTTTTCTTTCACTTTGAACATAAGGTCCATAGTTACCAATCTGTTCATTCTCACCAATGACACCTTCATCGATAGTAATTTCAAAATTATTTAAGTCATCAATAATTCCTTGAATACCATTTTCAACCTGTCTCTTTTGATCAGTATCTTCTATTCTTAAAAAAAAGACTCCATTCGAAACTTGAGCTACTCTACTCGCTATAAAAGCAGTCAGTAAGCTTCCCATATGGACAAAACCAGTTGGACTTGGTGCAAAACGTGATACTATAGCACCCTCCTCTAAGTTCCTTTGAGGATATATCTTTTCATAATCAGCAATCGTTTTAGTAATATGTGGATAAATTAAATCAGCTAATTCTTTATTAGTCATAATTCACCATTCTTTCATATTGGCTGCCCCAGTTAGATTCGAACTAACGATGCTGGAGTCAGAGTCCAGAGCCTTACCACTTGGCGATGGGGCAATCAACATATATATAATAACTTTTTTTAGAACTTTTTTCAAGATAAAAACTACAAAGTAACCACTAAATGTCTAATAATTACTTAGATTATTTTATAAAAATGGATTCCTTTTATATTACTTTAATTTTTAGGGACATAAAATATTAAGGAACTATTGGAAAAGAGGGTAAAAATAGTGAAGAAAAAAAAGCAAATTAAAAATAAGATCGATCTTGATTTTAATAATTTAATACTTTACATAAACGAACATAGTCTAGAGGAAATTAAAGCAACTATTAAGCATAATCTTGGTTATTTTCTAAAAACTGATCGATTTAACTATTTAAGTATTATTAAATTTTATAATGATATTAAATTATGGGGAATCATCGATTTGGAAAAAGAAGTCTATGAAGTGATTGACAATAATGCCAAAACATTAATCGAACATTGTAAAGATTTTGAATGGTTGTACCATCGTCTTGGTGACTATTGCTCTAAAAAAATTTTATTAATGGTCTTAACGTATTGGTTGATGTTTGATTACAAGAAAGTTAAGGAAATCGAAGACAAGACCTACTGGCAATATTTTGATCTAGATCTAGTTCAATGTAATAAAAATGAAGTATTTGTCGATATTGGTGCTTATATTGGTGACACTTTAGTAAATTATACTAAAATGTTTGGTGAGGATGGCTATAAAAAATATTATTGTTATGAAATTGTTCCAGCCAATATTGATTACATTAAGAAAAATATGGAAATTTTTCAACTAAAAAATGTTGTTATTCGTGATAAAGGAGCTAGCAACAAAAAAGGATTTTCCTATATCGACAGTAATACTGTCTCTTCGATATGTAAACTTACTAAAAAGAAAGGTATTAAAATTGAGACAGTAACTATTGATGAAGATATTACCGGACCAGTAACTTTCATTAAAATGGACATTGAAGGTGGAGAAGAAAAAGCTTTATTAGGATGTAAGAAAAAAATCAAAGAATATCATCCTAAGTTAGCTCTAAGTGTCTACCATAACAATGATCATCTTTGGAAAATAGCTCGTCTTATCGATAAAATAGATCCTACTTACAAATTCTATTTACGTTATTATGGTGGACCATTGTTGCCGACTGAATATTTATTATACGCAATATAAAATCTTCCATTATTAAAAATAAGTTACTATGTTAAGCAACTTATTTTTGTCTGTAATCTCTTTCTTATCGTTATAACATCGCTTTAAACAATGTACAAAATTTTAGCCTTTGGAAATCTTATCTTTATCTCCTTCCGAAAAAATGCTTCTGCTTCTTGTCGATATTTTTCTTTGTACCAATATTTTCCTTTTCCTCGACCCGTCATTAGGTTGCTGTCATATAGATCTAGTAACTTGGGAAAGGCTTCTTTATTGATCATCTTATGAACGTAACTGTACGTCATAAAAATTATTTCAATTACTAAATGATCTTTTACCAGCGGAAGTAACTTCTCATTTAACTCATTGAGTAATTCTAAATATAATTCTTTCCAGCCGTCGATAAAAATGACCGGCGCTATTAAAAGACCCAATTTATAGTTTGCTAAAGATAACTTGTTGATGGCCTCAATTCTATTCTCTAAATTAGATGTTCCCAACTCAATTTTTGAAATTATTTCCTGTGGATTGACACTCATTCTAACAATTGTTTTTTTCTGATGATCAAGTCTTAATAAATCATCAACCAGACTGAACTTAGTAGGAAAAGTAATGTGCCCTCGTCCTTCCTTACCAAATTTTTCAATCGTTTTAGCTAAATTACCCGTAATTTGATTTTCTAAGATTAAATCACTATTGCTACCAATTTCAAAAGTACACTCTTTTTCAGTTTGATGAGATTTTTTTATCAAATTATCAAGCATTTCGTCGACATTGACAAAAATTCTTAAATAAGAGCACTTATTATAATTACAAACCAGATAGCAGTACAAACACATGGCTGAACATCCTGAAGAGGTAAATGGTACTAAAAAATCAGAACTCTTTTGATTTGGAACATAACGATGAGTTTTACGAATACCAATAATCAAATAATTTTTCATCTTTGAAAAATCAGCATTAGATCGATTTTGTAATTCTGTTATTCGATTATGACTTTCTATTTCGTACCAAGGAAGATCATGATATTTTTCTCTTAATTTTTGGCCTAATTCATAGTTTAAACTAGCCTTTTCATAATAAATTCTTTGGGGTTTCATCTAATTCCCTCCTCTATTTATTATTATAACCAGCTATTTATTTATACAAAAAAACTTCTATTACTAGAAGTTCAATTGCTTTTAAAACTATTCTCCACACGTCTCATCTTTTTCTGATAATAAGGAAACTCCATTATCATCCATTTTATAAACGTACTCTTTGCCAGTAATTATCGACGAACTTGTTCCATCGCAATAAGCTGTTCCATCATTTTTACTAACCGTTATGATCTCATTTTCAATATCGATTGAACCATTTTCAAAGACTAAATCGACATTGCCATTTTCACTGTTAATGACAGCAAGATATTGACCATTATACTGTGCCCCAGAATCTGACTTAACAATTACATACTTTCCATAATTTTCTAAAAAGATATTTACAAAGATAGCAACTTTATCTTTATTCGTAAAGAAATCTGTCGTCACTTCTTTTCCATTAATAATTAAACCCAATGTATAATGATTGCTTTCATCATAAGAATTTAAAAAACCTTCAAGACTGATATTATTTACGACATCGTTAACATAAAACTTATATTCATCACACGCATTATTCAAAACGACATCACTCAATTCACTTACTACTTGAAGACAAGTATTGGCATTATTCAAATCATCATGACGATCGGCATCGTTTTTAATGTCACTAAAACCATAACTGACACCAATACCGGTTAAAGAAAACCCTAATATAACTAGAGCAATAACCATAATATTATTAAGTCCTAGCCTTATTCTTCCTGAATTAGTATTTTCATTCATAAACTTCACTCCTTACTTTCCATATAATATTATCATATCATATTTTCAGAATTTTACAACCTTAAATAGTAAAAAGTTGAACCATCATTTATAGACATACTATGACACTGCTTTGTAATTGCTTATCATAATATTTTATGTTATATTAAATACGGATTAAGGAGTTGTATATGAAGGTCTTAGTTATCATCCCTGCTTATAACGAAGAAGAAAACATTGTTAATACCGTTAATAATCTCAAAGAATTAAAAATAGAAGGAATAAAACTGGATTATGTTGTTATCAATGATGGATCGACTGATAATACCAGAAAAGTCCTTGTGGATAACAAAATTAAATTTATTGATTTAGTATATAATTTAGGTATTGGTGGAGCTGTCCAAACTGGTTATAAATATGCTTTTTATAATAATTACGATGTAGCTATTCAATTTGATGGAGATGGTCAACATAATCCTCTTTATTTAGAACAATTAATTGCTAAAATTAAAGATGGCAATGATTTAGTAATTGGTTCAAGATTCATCGTCGATGATGATTCTTTTAAATCAACTAAAACGAGAAGAATTGGAATTGGATTCTTATCATTATTAATTAAATTATGTACTGGTAAAACTATTAAAGATCCTACTTCAGGATTTAGAGCTTGCAATAAAGAAGTAATTAAATTATTTTCGAAGAACTATCCTTTTGATTATCCAGAACCAGATACTACTGTCATGGTCTTGAAAAAGGATTATAAAGTTGCCGAAATTCCTGTTCAAATGAATGAAAGAAAAAAAGGTATTTCTTCGATAACACCATTAAGATCTGTCTATTACATGATCAAAGTAAGTATCTCGATAATCGTATCATCATTAGAAAAAAGAGGTGATAAATAATTATGGACACCAAATTAATTATAGAATTAGTAATTATAAATATTTTAATGATTTTAATTATCTATCACAATTTAAAAAAGGAAAAAATCTTATTGAAGTATGCCCTTGTCTGGTTTGCTTCTTGTTTCTTAATGATCATATGTGCTCTAACACCTAATTTAATGATCCAGATTGCCAACTTTTTAGGAATTGAAAAAGCTTCGAACATGATCTTTTTGTTTGCCATTGGCATCAATTTGATTATAACATTCATTCTCACGATTATGGTTTCCAATCAAAAGAGCAAAATTACTACTTTAGTGGAAGAAATAGGAATTATTAAGGAAGAAATGAGACATGATAAATAGAATTAGAATCTTAATCAGAAGATATCGTATTTTCATTAAATATACTTTATCAGCGGGAATTGCCTTTGGAATTGATTTAATCTTATTCACGGTCTTCAATCATTTGCTAATTCCTCTTACAGATGATAAAGCCATTATCTTTAGTACAATTGCTGCCAGAATATTATCATCATTATTAAATTATTCAATAAATCGAAACAAAGTCTTTGAAAATAAAAAGAAGAACTTTTACGATAAAAAGACTTTTACTTACTACTATCTTTTAGTGATAATCCAACTTTGTATTTCAGCCATCAGTGTCTTCGTCATTCATAAATTTATTATAGTCGATGCGACAATCATAAAAATACCTGTCGATATAGTTATCTTTATCATCAACTATTTTGTCCAAAAAAATATTATTTTTAAGGAGTAGAACTTATGAAATTTAAGAACAAAGCATTTAAACTAATACTTGCTATCATCTCTTCTTTTAGTATTTTAATTGAACTAGATAAATCAACTTTCATCAAAATTGATCCAAGAAACACTATCAATCTTACTTTTTTGATCTTAGGTATATTTTTGTTCTTATTATACAAAAGTTATCAATCCCAAAAAGAATATCTTGGTTTTAAGATTCTTTCTGTCATCTTGTCCTTATTTATGATTTTTGGTTACAGTTACGATAAGTTAGATAGTTGGTACTTTGTTTTTGGAAATTACGTCTTTATCTTAATTTCCATCTTCAAATTAATCAGTTTTTATTATTTATTTAAAGTTGTTATGCACAAACTATATGATTTAATTAATAATTTAAAAGTAAAAGACTTTAAGAATAAAGTCGTCGATAAGTTTTATAAAAGACCCGTCTTGTATAGTGTCATCATTATTTTCTTGTGCTGGTTACCTTACATCATTAGCTTTTATCCGATTATTTTGTCTCCTGACCCAACGAACGAAATAAAAAGTTTTTTTGGTATCTCAACCCGATATATTGATGGCGTAAAACTAGTTGATGAAAAGGTACTGATGACCAACGATAATCCTATTGCACATACTTTCTTACTAGGAGGTAGTGTAAAAATCGGTCATACTTTAGGAAATGACAATTTTGGATTATTTATCTATTCCGCTATTCAAATTGTCATCCTATTATGGGCTTTTAGTTATTCAATTAAATATTTAATCAAATTAAAAGTCCCTAATGTTTTCATCTTTCTCTCTTTAGGTATCTATTCGTTGGTACCACTCTTTCCTTTCTATGCCATGAACGCTGTCAAGGATGTCATTTTCAGTGCCTTGATGCTAGTATATATCATCAAGTTGTTTGATTTAGTCAGATATAATAACTTTAAAAGAAATGACTATTTAAAACTGATCATATTATCTGTATTTATTTGTCTTAGTAGAAATAATGGTATTATTCATATAATCTTATCTTTGCCATTCACTTTGATCTTTTTAAAGAATTCAAGAAAACCTATTCTGCTTTCTATTGCCTCAATATTAGTGATCTATATGCTGTTTATGAATGTAGGATTATCTTTGCTACATATAACTCCAGGCAATAAAAGAGAAGTTTTTTCAGTACCATTTCAACAGACAGCGAGATATGTAAAGTATTATGGTCATGATTTAAGTACCGAAGAACGAGAAATAATCGATAAAGTTTTAAGAATTGATACACTGGCCAAAAGATATGATCCGGTAAAATCAGATAAAGTAAAAAATAGTTTTAACGCTCTATCGACAAGTAAGGATTTTAATAACTATCTGAAATTATGGTTTAAATTATTATTTAGACATCCAAATGTCTACATCGAAGCAACAATGAATAATATCTATGGTTTCTTTTATCCTAATACGACTAAATGGTATCTTTATCATGAAGAATACAAAGACAAGTTGAATGAAACAGGAATCTTTAACTATCATTATAACAGTCTTAATTTCAGCAGAAAAATCTTATCAGAATATGGAATAGCCTTCCCACATATTCCAATCATTGGTATGTTTGCCAATATCGGATTTATGGTCTGGATCTATTTATATCTGTTGGTTTTATTAATAAAACAAAAATTATCTAAGTACCTCGTTGTTTTAGCACCGGCTTTATCTTTAATTTTAGTCTGTGTCGCCGGACCAGTAAACACTTACTTTAGATATACTCTACCTTATGTCTTTGCTTTCCCAGTGACTATTGCTATGTTATATAGTGTCTATAAAAGTAAAAATAGTTAATTTTTGAATTAACTATTTTTTTAATGTTGACCTATTAGAAATTAATTTATCTTATTGACAGTAAGAGCAGCATAACTATTGCCTTGATAATGACCTGTCTCATCAAAATCATCAAGTCCATCATAAGTGAAAACTCTTAGAGTAATAGACGATACAACTTGATCAATGTAGGGACTAGCCGTCAGCTTAATTGAGGTAAAAACGGTCTGATCGGTAAATTCGTTATCCTCCAGATGATCAAACCAACTGGTAGTAGCATTATATCCATCGTAGAGATATACCTGAACATAGGCAAAGCTAGGACTACTGTCACTATGTTTTAAGACCGTTAGATCAATATTTTTTCCATTACTTAAAGAATAAAAGATTTCTAATCCAAATTTATAGTTTTTATTAACATAGTCTTTCCAGTACTCACTCCATAGCGCTTTAGTAGTACCAGGAGTTAAACTAGATTCATTAGTAGGAAAAACATTAGGCCAAGTTATATCCGTACCTTTCTCCCATTCACAATCAAGAGAAGTCACTAACTTAATTGAACTAGAAGTCTTATTATAAAAACTTAACTTAATAGGATTATTATCGACATATTTTTCTTTTACTTCCTCTTCTTGAATATTTTCATCATTTTCTTTATCCTGATTTGTCGACTCTGCTTTTTTAACACTGCAGCCACTTAATAAAATCAAAATTATTAAACATAAAATAACTTTTTTCATCAAACCACTCTTTTCTAAAAATATTATAAATTATAATCAAAAAAATTGATATAATAATTAAAACTTATTATATCATTTCTAAAATACTTTTAATCGATTAATACTGAATCTTGATATAACACTACACTGGGAACATTTTTTCGAACTTCTTTTAATATTTCATTATCATCATCAATAAAAATAATTGTAACACCATCTATTCTCTCTAAACTTTTTAAATAATTGGTCTTTAGTTCCTTCGTCAAATAATTAGGATTGCTCTCTCTTGAAATAATCACTCTGTTTTCTTTTGGAAAAAAGCGAGCATATTGGTCTAACCAATCATTCTTTTCTTTAATCTGATAATCTTTTACACAGACGGATAAAATATGCATTTCAATGTTTTCCATTTTTGAAATTTCTTCTAACTTGTTTATACTGGAATAAAGTGGTCTTTTATCTTTAAAATTCAAAGGCTTTCCAAACTCATAATCAGCAATCACTCCATCCATATCCACATATAATTTAATCCTACCATCATACTTTTCCAAACATTCTTTTAAATACATAATCTATATCTCCTTTTAATTTATAATTTCAACAACATTTCATTAGCAATATTAGAGGTATTATAAAAATAAATAACAAAAAGCCTACTACTAAAAGCCCTGGAAATAGAAAAAGCAAGAAAAAAGAAATTAAAAACGCCAATAATATAATACAAAACATAATAAAACTCCATTCAATATCATTATATTATGGTTTTTAATAATCGACCATTTCATATACTATGGTTCTTTAATATTTTTATTTCCACAAATCAGTTGGATAAGCCCCTCTTTTCACTAACTCGATAATACCCTTTTTTACTTGATCGACATCCTCCTTGTAAGTTACTCCTAACCACTTACTATCAGTATTAAATACTCTTACTTTTAGTGAATTTTTATTAATTAGATTTTGAATAACTGTCGGTAAAAGAAACTCTGCTTTTTCTAAATTATTTAGATTGTCATTAAAAAACTGGTTTAGTTCATCGTCTAAATACTTAAAAATATCTTTAGAAAATCCCCAAACACTGACAGAAACAATCGAGTTTTCATCTAAAATATTTGATTTATCGCCCTCATTATATCTAATTACATCAACTTTTTTTTCTATTCCTAACTTTTCAGCTACTTTAACTAAAATACCATTTTCAACCTGACAGACACCTCGATTAACTGTTCCTTCTTCTGGCAAAGTGTTTTTTAGTTTATATCCTATCATGCAAGCTTTAACTTTATCGGTAGTTGTTTCAAAATACTCAGCTATTTTCATAAAAGCATCTTGACCATAAAAATCATCGGCATTGATTAATAGAAAATCATCATCGACAATATCCCTGACACTGTATAAAGCATGTCCAGTTCCCCAAGGCTTAACTCTGTCTTTAGGTATATCTACATAAGATGGTATATCATTCTGTCTTTGAAAGACATACTCTACTTCAATATAACTTTCTAAGTGCTTCCCTACTACCTCTTTAAAAAGTTCAAAATTTTCTTCTTTGATAATAAATATTACTCTTTTAAATCTTGCCCTAATAGCATCATATACAGAGTAATCTAATAAGAATTCTCTACTGGGACCAAAAGAGGTAATCTGTTTCAATCCACCAAACCGACTACTCATACCTGCAGCCATTACAACTAATATCATATACACTCCTTAAGATAATTATAACAGAATAACTTATTTTTGATTTAATTAATTTTCAAAAAGTTACAATCTATTTAAATTGAAGATTATAATAAGCTTTTTCTCATATCAATCAAGATATGTCAATATATTAAAAAATTGCTTTTCATTAAGATTAATGATAATATAAATATAGTAAAAGGAGGCAAAAATGGATTTAAAAAATGAAAATCTTCAATCTAAAGATTCAAGACTAGTCACTGCCAACAATAAAATTACTAAAGCTGACATAATATATATCATTATTATCTTATTCGTACTCGCTCTCATAACTTTATTCACCACTGGATTATCCATTTGGGGTGGACCATATGTGATCATAATCTTTATTCCGCTTATATTTGCTTGCTTCTCAAAAATAGTTTCCATTTTAAATAAAAAGAATATTTTTAAAAGATGGAATAAATACGTGTATGTAATAATTATTTCAATTATCTGTGCCATAATTATCGATTCATTTGCAATATTTTTTTATTATTTTCCTAGTTCAAGTACCAAAAGCGAAGTTCTATACTATTTGTCAGAAAATTACGATGGAGATTTTATCATTTCTAATAGGCAAAAAGCATTGGTAAAAAATTATTGTATCAGCGACCAAGGCAAAAATGTTAGGGGCAATATAACAACAGTTTATCGTAGTGATAATCCCGAGATCGTCTTTAGAGTCTATGATTATTTTAGGTGGGGAACAGAGATATGCGATAATACTATGATAGATGATTATTTGTACACTATCATAAGTCAGAATCTTACGATGTTGAAAACAATAGTACCATCTTTAAAAGTTATTGAAGATAGCGATCATAATGCCATTTTAAATTTATATTTTGAAGATAAAGAGGATTTAGATAAAATCATAAATCAAGGTTATCAACTTATTAACAAACTGACAGAAATAGATATATATAATAACGATCTATACGATTCATATATAAAATTTCAATATTACAATCCTAAAACTAATACTTACGAAGAAGTAAGAAATTTTTGGATTCCACTTTATGATGGTGTTCTTTCTGAACGAGAAACTATAATTAACATTATTAATAAAATAGACAATATGTAATCAACAAGAATTATATTAAGAAAAAATTTTAAATAATAAAAAGATCTTTCTATAATAGATATGGAAAAGTAGCAATTCAATCTTGCTACTTTTTTACATTTAAATCTTCTTAATTTTTAAATATCGGTTTTGTCAATTTTCTAACTTGTTCAATTTCTTCCTGGGCTTTGCTAATTTGTTCCATTGGATTAATAGCACTATCAATTTGATTTTTAGGATACATTAAAATATATTTTATTTCACCTTTGTTATCCTGACTAACTGATAATCCTAAGGTTTTCAACCTTTGGAACTCTTGAATGTTTCTTCTAAATTAGCGGTATCTTCTTTATTATCATTAGGTACTTGAGATACTGCTTTTTCTTGTGTAGATGAAATAGATTCATTGTTAACTTGCTGTTCATGCTCATATTTATTTTTAACAGCTTGAAAAAAATTGTTATAAGCTCGATCAATAATAACCTGTCTTTTCATTAAGTAAGGAAGTTTCATATCTATTGTCAATCCCTGTTCTTCCTTAAATTTGTTAATAAAATGAGGATGCTCTAAAAGCTGATTAAAACTTGTTATTTTACCAGAATCAATATCGCCTACTAATCTTTCATAACTATCTATATTACTCTTTAGCTTTTTTCTTTTTTCTTCTAAATCTGCATCTGAGGTAAGAGATTTATTATAATCAAATTTCAAATCTGACAGCTTACTTTTTATACATTGAAATTCTTCATCAAGATGTTCTTCTGGGATAAACCTCTTTTGTCCTTTTAAATATGCATTTAACTTATTATAATCGGTTCCTATATTAATACTCATTTTATTACCTAATGTCTTAAACGAATTATTTCTTTTTTCATTACCAATAATTACCACATCAGATAGATGTAAAGACGAAATATTCGACATACTTTTAATTCCATATGGATAAGCCATATGAATAACTTCTGGATATTCCCTTGCAATAAGTGCCATAAAAGCTGGAATAGCATAAAATGAAAATCCCTTTGATAAATATATTTCCGGTATTCCCTTGCCATTTTCATTCATAGCTCCAGTCTTATTTAATAAATATGAAACCCAAAAATGAAACTGCGGTTCATCGATTCCAATTATCTCTAGTAATTTTTCTTTTTTAATTTCTTCAATTTTATCGTCATCATACTCATATCCATTATCAATTCCTAGTCTTGGTACACCGCTATCCCACATCTTGTCATATTGAAGATAATTTTCTCCCAAATACTTAACAAAAGTCTTGGAACAAAATGATGTTGGGGTTTTCATAAAAGTTTCAATTGGAACTAATACATATTCTGTAGTGAATGATCCTCTATTGCTGTGTAAATCATCATGAGGATAAATCAACTGAACAAATCCATTCAATTTCCCACTGTCATCAACTGATACGAGATTAAAATTAATATCTAAAGCAATATCAAGTCCACTATCTCTAAAAGTCTGATGCGATGGAGTAAAACCATTTGTTAAATGACGTAATTGTTCAGCACCTTTTGTCGTATAAACAAGACACCATCCTATTGGTATCCCACTCAATCTTCTTGTATACACAGCATTTTCTATTGTCTTCATATTCATAATTGTAACCTCCTAAATAGTATAAATAAGGTCTAAATCAAGTTATTTATACAATAAAACACAGTAACATGATTAATTTATGATAAGGTTCTAAATGCTAGATTTTAATAATACTCAAAAAGAACGTATATTATTAAACATAAATGACAACATAGAATTCTAATTTTCTATAAAAAATAGTGTATCGTACTATTATTGTAACATCTCTATTATATCATATTAACTATATTATTACTATGTTTTTAAAAATTAGTCTAAAAATTTTTTGTATTTTTTTCAGTGTATAACTTCTATATTTATTATAGCAACATTAATCGATATGGTTTAATTGATTTATCAGAAAAAGTAGTTAAATTATCATTAAAAGCACCTGGTACAACTAAATTTGCTGGTTCATGTAACATAGCATTTAAAAAGGCGTTTAGTTGACAAATAATATTGATTTTAGGTATAATGTAGTTTGTGAGTAATTAATAATTAAGAAAGAGATTTTAGTTTTGGTGAAGATTGTGAAAGTAATAGTAAAAAAGATAATCAGCATAATTAATAAATTTACCCAAAAATCATTAATATTTACAACAATAATGATTTTTATTTTAGGTTTAACTATTATGTTAGGGACGTTTTGTTTTACAAATCCTAGTATTAATATAAAGTATATGAAGTATATTCTTTCTTATTTTTTGGATCCAACATTAATTTTTCTAAATCTATTACCAATTTTTCTATTATTGTATTTGTTATATATTCTCTGCAATAGGATATGGATTAGCTATTCTATAACTACACTTTTTTTTATAATACCATCACTTATTAACAAATACAAAATAATATTTCGCGATTTTCCATTTATATTTGAAGATATCGGTCTGTTTTTTGAAGCAAAAAAAATGACTGACAGCTACAAAATAACATTCGATATATATGTGATTTTGATATTAGTATTATATGCTGCTGTAGCATTCTTTTTGTCCTTTATTAAGGTAAAGAAAGTATCCTTAAAAGTAAAAATATCCTTAAGTATTGTTATTGTATTTTTAGTATTATTTAGTTATAAAAATTTATACATAAACGATGAATTATATAAAAAAATTGGAAATGAAGAACTTATTAATAATATGAGTCAAACACAAAAGTTTCAAATTAGGGGTTTTGTATACGCATTTATTAATAGTAGTAAAACATTTTCCTATCCGAAACCGAACGATTATAATGAAGAGGAAGCCATAAAGCTACTGAATTCATATACTGACCATGAAATTGAAGAAAAAAATAAAGTTAATATAATTGCTATTATGTTAGAGGCCTATAATGATTTTTCTCAATACGAGAATATAAAGTTTACAACAGATATTTATGAAAAATTCAATAAAATTGTTGATGAATCATATCATGGAACATTAATTTCAAATGTATTTTCAGGAGGAACTATTAATACCGAAAGATGTTTCTTGACGGGCTATATCGATCATAATAAATATCTAAAGATGACAAACTCATTTGTTTGGTACTTGAAAAGCCAAGGATACTATACGGAAGCCATGCACCCCATATACGGCTGGTTTTATAATCGTCGAAACGTCAATAAAAACCTTGGTTTTATTAATTATGACTATTATGAAAGTAAATACAAATCTCAAAGCAAGGAATTTTTAATGGATAACGATTTTTTTAAAGAAATTATTAAAGGATATGAAAAAAATCTAAGTACAAATAAACCTTACTTTAACTTTTCGGTTACTTATCAAAACCACGGACCATTTGAAAATATTAATACTAATGTTGCTGATGATGGTATTAATTATATTGACAATAAAGAAAACTACAGTGAAAGTATATACCGAACTGTCAATAATTACTTTAGGGGAATAAAACAAACGAATCAGGCACTATGGGAGCTAATAAATTATTTTAAAGAAGTAAACGAACCAGTAATAATATTATTATTTGGAGATCATAATCCAGGATTGGGATTAAACAATGCTGGTTATAAAATGTTAGGAATTGACATGGATCTATCTAATGAACAAGGATTTATGAATTATTATAGTGTCCCTTACGTTATATGGGGAAATGATATTGCAAAAAGTACATTAAATAAAAACTTTAAAGGTGTTGGGGCAACTATTAGTCCAAATTATTTAATGCCCGAATTATTTGAATATTTAGGTTTTAAGGGTAATAAATATATGCAGTTTATTACTGATATAAAAAAGACTCTACCAATTATTAATAATGATATCAATCCTGACTTTGCAATATTTAAAAATGATTCTTTAAATAGTTTAAATGATTATAAAAAAGTGCAATACTATTATATAAATAATTACCAGGGTTAGAGAAAAGATAGAAAAATATCAATAAAGAATGAAAGAAATTAGTGACAATAAGGAAATAGATTATACAATTGTTGCTTCTAGTGACAGTAGAAAATCTGCTACAAGCGCAGCTACTAGAGGAATTGTTGGTAATGTTGTTGGTAACGTAATTCCTGGAATTGGACCATTAATGGGAACAGCTAGTGGAATGATGAGTGCTAAAAATATTCAAGAAACAACTTTTACGATAGTTTATAAAAGTGGCAGAAGAGAAGTAAAAAAAGTTAAAAATAAGAGTAAAGATTTTATTGAATATGCAAAATATTTACAATCATAGAATTAAAAGATAAATACTAGTCTTTCTTTCACATAAAATCATACCCTTTTTTATGCCAATTATTTACCATATTCTTAATAATTAATCAAGAGACAGCATATTTCTATTACTTCAAGATTTCTATACTAATTTATTAAGGATTTTCGCAATAAAGTCGTATTAAAAAAGAATGTTAGATAAATAAACATTCTTTTTATTTTTTTAGTTAAATTAAATCAAGTAATCCAGCACTCAATTTTATCATTAAATATGTATTTTTATTTTTTTACAAAAAAGTTGCATTTTTATTGCACTTTTGAGCATTGTTTAAAATAGCAATTATTGTCGTTTTTTAGTGCTCATTTTAAAATTTTTATTTTTTAGAAACTTTTTTCCACCGTGATTCTATTTCAAATTTTGTCATATTACCATTTTCAAATATAAAATATGGTCTTGTTCCTATTACTTCAATTGTAGTTCCGTTTAAAAATATAGCATTTTCTTCTGGTAATGCAATAACCTTATTTCTTAATGAAAAATTCCTAAGATATTCTGTAGCTTTTTTTGTTTTTTCTTCATCTTCGTTAGTGTAATGTGCTGCAATTGATAATCCATCAAGCACATCAAGTCCCTTTGTATCTTTCAGTCCAATGTCATTTGAATCCATATAATTGATACAATCTATATCATAACCAAAAATAATTGCTCCAGCACTTCCACCAATTATAATGCCTTCATTATCAATAAATTCTTTCAATTTGTAAAATGATCCACTTGTTTTTAAATCTGATAACAAACTATAAGTATTTCCACCACCGATAAAAATAGCACAATAATCACTTAAAGTTTTACTTGCGAGTTCTTCTTTAGTCGTAACCATTTCAATTGATGGTATATCAACATTTTTTAATTCACCATTAATCCATTCAAAACAGCTCGGATACGAGTGCTTTTCTTCACTCATTGCAAAAGGTATATATAACAACGGTTTAGTATGATCTGTTATTATTTCATTTAATTTTTGATTAGCTAAAGCATTTTGCTCTCCAACTCCACCACCGCATAACAATAATTTCATTTACATAACTTCTTTCTTATATAATTATATCATTTCCTAGATGATATTTGAACATTTGAAAATTAACATTGCTTTTTTGCAAAAAAATTGCAAATTTTTATACACCTTTTTTGCGATTTTTTTGCAATAATCTTGCACTAACTTCTTGCATAGGTTTTTTGCACTTTACTTAATTAATGACATTTTACTTGATTTTCGCGAAATTTTTAAAGTCCAAACCATAATAAAACTCCCTATTTATAGGGAGCTGTAAAAATTCACTATTGGTGCAAGCTGGTTGTCTTATTACAGCTCTTTTCTATCCTACCAACTATAGCAATATCACCGCATTATTTAAAATTAGTCCATAATTTTTTTACATTTTTTTTGCAAATTTTTATATATAAATTTTGCAGTCGAGTTCCTTATGAATAAAGGGATAAATTAATTTTTATTGACTTTTTTATATATTTTTTGATAGATTTTTTGTCCTATGCATTTTTATCTTTTTACAAAAAAATTGCATTTTTCTTGCATAGGATTTTTGCATTTATTTTGCAGATTTTTTGCACTTTTACATTTGTTTTTTTTATTGCAACAATAGTTTTTATTTTAATTTATTTTCTGAAGAAGAATTATAAATATCAATATATTGTTCTGGTTTATATTCTTTATAATATTCGTCATAATCATTACCCATATGTTGTTCATACTCTTTCATTGCATCTAAAATTGTCCTGTTAGAACAACTTATACGAAAAAATGGTGCTTTATCTTCTTTTTCATAAGGCATATCATTATTAACAAGGTTACCATTAACATCAAATAAAACATTCCCTAAAATTCTTATATTTCCTGGCGCCTCATAAATTAAGTGCATTATATCAAATGTATTTGGACTACCTAATACATTAAATGTGTAATTAGTTTGATACCTCCAATTATTTATTGCATCTAAAATTGAGGGAGTTAAATTTTTAGCTCTTCCAATATTTCTAATCCCATCAGAATCAACAGCAAAAGAATGATTTTCATTTGTATAACCTAAAGATGCAAATGTTTCTATATTTTTTGTGAATTTTTCAGTTAATCCTTTTCTGGCATGTTCTATTTCGTGAAATTTATCATGGCTAAATCTAATATCTAGCTTTGCTATTTGTTCAATTTTATGAATAATATCTATTTGCCTTTGTGATAAAACGGTGGCATTCGTTGTTATTGATATGGTATGAACTTTTATATTTCTTTGATTTAATAAAGATAATATATATTCAATTCTTTCTGGAGCAATAAATGGTTCGCCACCAGATAAAAACAATGTGCCAATTTCTGTGACATTAGAAAACGTGTTTTCCAATGTAGCATCTGAAATATCTTTATTTTCACAATCGCCTCTAAGGCAATGTGCACATTGTAAATTGCATCTTCTAGTTATTTCTATACCTAAATAATCAACTTTAAAACTTTTTATTTCTAACATAATTCCCACCTATATTTATTACTAATAATTTAATGGTTTAACATCAAAACACTTCTATATTTCAACAAACTCAGACAAATAGCGACTGAGTTTGACAAATTCCATTTGGTGGAGCTGAGGAGAATTGAACTCCTGTCCGAAATTCTTGCTACAATGACATCTACAAGTTTATTTGATTAGTCAATTTCATTATGTAATAAGCTAACCAAAAAACAAATAAATAACTAGTTTAGTTCAGTTCATTATTATCCCTAAACAAAATAATAATATAACCTATTAAAATGAATCCCTAAAAAACTCGATAGGTACAAAGTTTTAGAGGAATGCTCTGCTTATTTCTTAAGCGAAAGCTACTTGAGTATTATTTCCAGTTATATTTAACTGACACATTTAACGTATGCCTACGACTTGCCATCATTGCTCAAACAATCCCGTCGAAACCTATTCAGCCCCATGCCGTAGATTATACCACAAAAAAAGAAAAATTACAAATTCTTCTTACCTTGCTTTTTCTTTTGAACACGATAAATTATTTTCAATTTGCTTTTATAACTTAAAAACTTATTAAAGAAACTTAAGATCTTTATCTTTAGTCCGGGAATAATTACTAATTTGCCATTAAACATTTCTTCGATAGCATATTTGGCGACATATTCACTGGATAATGACTTTAAATTAGACTTTACTCCAGCAACATTATTAAAGTTAGTCTTGACGGGGCCAGGGCACAAGCATGAAACATGGACACTGGATTTACTTCTTCTTAATTCTTCATAAATAGCTAAAGTTAAATGTAAAACATAGGTTTTCGTACTATAATAAGTAGCCATCAAGGGCCCAGGTTGAAAAGCTGCACTTGAGGCAACATTCAAAATATAACCATGATTTCTTCTTTTCATATCTTTAAGAAACATTTTGGTTAGAATATGTACAGCTTTAATATTGGTATCAATCATTTCTAGTTCAACATTTAAATCTGTCTTGTCAAATTCACCTAAAGCACCAAAACCAGCATTGTTAACTAAGACATCGATATCATCATTTTTAGTTAAGACATATAATTCTTTAACTCGACTTTCATTAGCTAAATCGATGACAACAATTTTAATGTTTGTCTTTAGTTCACTTTGTAATTTCTCTAATTTTTCCTTATCACGACCGACGATGATTAAATCAAACCCAAGCTTCGATAAATACCTGGCCATATCTCTACCAATTCCACTTCCAGCACCAGTCACTAAAGCTTTCATCAAATCACCTCTTTACAAGCTCATTATAGCAAATAAAAAAGACTATTGCTAGTCCCTATTATTTTACAAGTTCGATGATAGCCATTAAAGCTCCATCGCCTCGTCTTTCTAGAGTTTTTAAAACTCTCGTGTATCCACCATTTCTCTTTTCATAACGTTTTGCTAAATCACTAAATACTTTTTTAGTTACTTCGTTATCATTATGTAAAAATGCTAGAACATGACGTCTTGATGCTAAACTTCCCTCTTTACCAAAAGTAATCATTTTATCAGTAAACTTACGAACCTCTTTAGCTCTAGTTACCGTTGTGGTAATAGTTTCATTCATGATAAGTTGTTTCGTAAGGGTTGCCAACATACTTCTTCGATGTTTATTATCAACGCCTAATTTTCGATATGCCATAATATCACTCCTTAATCTTCATCACGTAAAACTAGACCTAAATCTTTAATTTTCTCTAAGACTTCTTTTAAAGATTTCTTTCCTAGATTACGTATTTTCATCATATCTGACTCACTTTTATTAACTAGATCTTGTAGAGTATGAATTCCTGCTCTTTTTAAGCAGTTGTATGCTCTAACTGAGAAATCTAGTTCTTCGATCGTTGTCTCTAATGCCTTTAATTTTGGATCATCTAGTTTTTCGATCATCATTCCTGTCATATTGGCAATATTACTTAAATCAGTTAAGATTTGGAAATGTTCAATCAGAATTCTTGAACCAAGAGCCACAGCTTCTTCTGGTTTAATTGAGCCTTTCGTCCAAACTTCTAAAATAAGTTTATCAAAATTTTCATTTTGTCCAACACGGGCACTTTCTACTTCATAAGAAATTCTTTCAATTGGAGTATAGATTGAATCAATTGCAATAACTCCAACTTTCTTACCTTCAAGCAACTTTTTATTATCTTCGCTCTTAACATAGCCACGACCATTAGTAACCGTCATTTCCATATTTAAAGAGCCATTTGGTGCTAAAGTAGCAATAACTTGATCAGGATTCAAAATTTCAATATCTGAATCTTTTTCAATATCAGCTGCTGTCACAACACCTTCTTTTTTGACACTTAATCTAATTACTTTCTCGTTACTAGAATGATTCTTAATAACGATACTCTTCAAATTAAGAATAATGGTCGTTACATCCTCAACGATGCCTTCGATCGTTTGAAATTCATGAAGAACTCCTTCGATCTTAACACTTGAAATCGCACTTCCTGGTAAAGAAGATAATAAAACTCTTCTTAAAGCATTACCAATTGTATGACCAAAACCTCTCTCTAGTGGTTCTAGTTCAAATTTTCCATAAAAGTTATTTTCAATATAATCTGTTATTTTATAATTTGGTTTTTCAAATTGTACCATGAATTACCTCCTCTTATTTTAACCGCGTGGTCGTTTTGGTGGACGACATCCGTTGTGTGGTATTGGTGTTACATCATTAATTGATGTAATTTCCAAACCTGCCGTTTGAAGGGAACGAATTGCTGGTTCTCTTCCTGGTCCTAAACCTTTAACATAAACTTCAACTTTTCTCATTCCTGATTCATAGGCTTTTTTACCAGCACTTTCACTGGCAAGACCAGCAGCAAATGGAGTTGACTTCTTACTACCTTTAAATCCAATTGCTCCAGAACTAGCCCAACTTACAACACCACCATCTTTATCTGTTAAAGTTACGATCGTGTTATTAAAAGTTGAATGAATATGAGCTACTCCTTCAGGAATATTCTTCTTTATTTTTTTCTTTCTTTGTTTATAAGCCATAATTTAACCTCCTTTTATCTAACTATTACTGTTTCTTCTTATTAGCAATTGTTTTACCTCTTTTACCCTTACGAGTACGAGCATTACGATTAGTTCTTTGACCTCTTACTGGTAGACCTTTTTTATGACGAACTCCCTGATAAGAATTAATTTCCATTTTTGTTTTGATGTTCATACTGACTTCACGTCTTAAGTCACCCTCAACTAAACATTTATTAATTTCATCACGAATACGATTTAACTCATCATTATCTAATTCTCCAGCTTTCTTAGTTGGTGCAACATTTGCCCTTTTTAAAATTGTCTCTGCTAGCGGTCTTCCGACACCATAGATGTAAGTTAAACTAATTACTGCATGTTTGTCGTTAGGTATATCTATTCCTTTAATACGTACCATTTGTTACCTCCTATTACCCTTGTTTTTGTTTGTGTTTAGGGTTCTCACAAATAATCATTACTTTCCCTTTACGCTTTACCACTTTGCACTTAGCACAAATTGGTTTTACTGATGGTTGTACTTTCATAAATAATTCCTCCCATTACTTTCTATAGGTTATTCGCCCACGTGTTAAATCGTAAGGTGTCATTTCCAAAACAACGGTATCACCCGGTAGAATGCGAATGTAATTCATTCGTATTTTACCAGAAACGTGAGCTTCGACTATATGTTTATTAACTAGTTCGACCTTGAATTTTCCTCCAGGTAAAACATCGACTACCTTACCTTCTATTTCTATTACATCATTCTTTGCCATTTTTTCCTCCCGTCAATATTTTGTAACCATCATTAGTTACAACAACAGTATGTTCGAAATGTGCTGATGGACTCTCGTCGATCGTTTCAATCGTCCATTCGTTTTCATTGAGACAGATATCTCTTTTTCCCAAGTTAAGCATCGGTTCAATTGCTATGACCATTCCTGCTTGGAGAAGTGGTCCTGTACCAGGTTTTCCATAGTTAGGCACATCTGGTTCTTCATGAAGATTATTTCCTACACCATGTCCTACTAGTTCCCGAATAACTGATAACTGATGGTGCTTCGCATAATTTTCAATTGCACTACTAATGTCACCGACTCTATTACCGGGTTTAACTTTTGCTATTCCTTCGTACAAGGACTGTTCAGTGTGAAATAATAAGTGTTTCATTTCACTATTTATTTCTCCTACTGGATAAGTCCAAGCTGAATCGCCGTGATATCCCTTATAACAGGCTCCAATATCGATCGAAATTATGTCGCCAGTTTTTAATTTTCTCTTACTAGGTATCCCATGAACAACTTCATCGTTGATACTAGTGCAAATAGAACTAGGAAAACCCTCAAATCCTTTAAAAGATGGTGTCGCATCGTGCCCTTTGATAAAATCTTCGGCTAACTTGTCTAACTCCAAAGTCGTCATTCCTTCTTTAATAAAAGGTTTTAAATACTGATGGGTTAAATAGACAATTTCACCGGCTTTCGTCAAAAGTTCTATTTCTCTTTCACTTTTAATACTAATCAATTAAATCATCTCTATTCACTGATAATATCTTCAATTTGTTTTAAAGTATCAAATTTATCATCTCTTGATTTAACTAATTTTAATACTTTTTTAGTTTGATAAAAATCAATTAATGGTTGAGTCTTATCTAAATAAGTACGATATCTATTTTCAAATGATTCTAGATTATCATCTTCTCTTTGATATAACTCTCTTCCACATTTATCACAGATTCCTTCTTGTTTTGGTAGCATCTCTTCAGAATAAATATTGTAGATCGCACCACATCCTTTACATTGTCTTCGACCAACGATACGTTTCATCAAAGTATCTTTGTCGATATCGATGACAACGACAACCCCTAGATCACGATTTAATTTTGTTAACAATTCATCATATTTAAGAGCTTGATTAACATTTCTTGGAAAGCCATCTAGAATGTAACCTTGGTTTGGGTCTAAACTATTGATCTTATCTTCTAATAATTTAAAAACAATTTCATCTGATACTAAGGCTCCACTAGTCATAATCGCTTTGACTTCCTCACCTAACTGGCTTCCACTGTTGCTAATTTCTCTTAGTAAGTCTCCAGTTGAAATATGAATGTAGCCATACTTTTCTTTTAAAAGCTCAGCCTGAGTACCTTTTCCAGCAGCAGGAGCTGCTATTAAAATTATATTTTTCATCTTCTTCTATACCTTGCCCTAGCATTCTCTGTTTTTTTGTAAACTCTTGCTGCTAGAGTCCCTTCTAATTGTTTATAAGTTTCTAGTGCTACACCGACCACGATCAAGAGTCCTGTTCCACCAATACTGACACTGGTTGGTAAACCCGTTATACTGGCGAAAATTATCGGTAATATCGCTAGAACAATTAAGAATATTGTTCCTACCATTGTCAATCTAACTAAAACCTTAGAAATATACTTTTCAGTATCTTTTCCCGGTCTGACACTTGGAATATAACCACCACTTTGTTGAATATCTTTAGCTCTATCTTCTGGCTTCATCTGTAAAAAGGTATAAAAGTAACCAAAGAAGAAGATTAGGACTACATAGATACAAAAACCAATTGGAGTGGTATAATTCAAGTATTTTTCGGTAAAATTAATAAATTGAGTATTTTTAATAAACTGAGCAATCGTTGCTGGTATCGATAATAAAATCGAAGCAAAAACGACTGGAAGTACTCCGGCTGAATTAATCTTAATTGGAAAAAAAGATTGTTCAGCACCATAAGCACTAGTTGTTTTGTTAGCATACTGAATCGGAATTCTTCGCTCAGCTTCTTGAACATAGATGACGCCAATAATTATTAAGAAATAAATAATGACAAAGATAGCAAACTTTAAAATTCCTAAAGTTATAGCTAAAGTACCACCACTTAATACTACTAAACTGGTAAAAGCCGTCACGAACATCTGTGGCAAAGTGGCAATGATACCGGCCATAATTAATAATGAAATGCCATTGCCAATCCCTTTTTGAGTAATTTGATCGCCTAACCATAATAGGAAAGCTGTTCCAGCTGTTAGAATGGTAGCCACATAGAGATAATCAATCGAACTAACTGAATCTCCTAAAAAGGCAAATGAAAAGGCATAACCTTCGATGAAGGCCATGGCAATTCCCACATATCTCGTAATCTGATTGATCTTTTGCCTTCCAACTGAACCTTGTTTAGCTAACTCAGTAAAGTATGGAATGATATCCATCTGTAAAAGCTGGGTAAAGATCGATGCCGAAATATAAGGAGAAACTCCTAAGGCAAAGATGGAAAATCTTTTTAATCCACCGCCACCCATGGCATTAATTAATTCCAAAAACCCTAAATTACTCGTAATATCAGGAGTCTTTGGTACTTTGACACCAGTTCCAATAATAAAGATTGCTAAAACTCCTAATGTAAATAAAAGACGATTGCGTAAATCCTTATTAATTGGTGAAAATATTTGCTTAAGCGAAGCAAACATACTAAATCACCTCGATCTTACTTCCAGACTTTTCTATTTCAGTTAAAGCATTCCTTGAAAATTTATTAGCTTGGATCGTTAATTTCTTTTCTAATTTTCCTTTACCTAATACTTTTATTCCACATAATTGTTTTTTGACTAAACCAACTTCCTTTAACAAAGCTGGTGTCACTAGAGTATTATTATCAAATCTATTTAGATCCTCGACATTGATAACCGCATAGCTGATTTTAAAATCACTATTACTGAAGCCTCTTTTTGGTAGTCTTCGATATAATGGTAATTGTCCACCTTCAAAAGTGGCAGGAATACTGGCACCACTTCTCGCTTTTTGTCCTTTATGACCGCGACCACTAGTTTTTCCTAAACCACTGCCGTTTCCTCGACCAACTCTTCTACGAGCTTGTTTAGCACCAATATTTTTCTCTAATTCATGTAACTTAATCATTGTAAAATCTCCTCTACTTTCTTACCACGAAGTCTTGCGACTTCTTCTGGAGTTCTAATTGATTGTAGAGCTTTTAAAGTGGCTGTCGCTACATTTAATTTTGTTCTTGAACCAAGAGCTTTACTTGAAACATCACGTACTCCTGATAACTCTAAAATTGCACGGACAGCACCTCCGGCAATTAGTCCTGCTCCAGCTGGTGCTGGTTTAACTAAAACCCTCGTTGCTCCACTTCTACCGATTGCTTCATGAGCAACAGTTCTATTATCGAATAAAGAGATTCTAATTAAGTTCTTATTAGCGGATTGAATAGCTTTCTTGATCGCATCAGGTACTTCGTTAGCTTTACCAATTCCTAAGCCGACTTGTCCTTTTCTGTCTCCGACAGCTACGACTGCTGAAAATCTTCTTTGACGTCCACCTTGAGTAACTTTAACGACACTCTTAATATCGATTACTACTTCTTCAAGCGTCTTAATTTTAGGATTTTCTTGTCTCTTTTGCATCTTTACCTCCTCTTAAAATTCCAAGCCATTGGCTCTCGCTGCTTCAGCTAAAGCTTCGACACGTCCATGATAAAGGTAGCCCCCTCTATCAAAGACAACTTTGGTAATTTTAGCTTTTTTAGCAGCTTTGGCAATCGCTTCTCCAACTT
>CAZBQC010000006.1:0-28577 GCA_964494015.1 uncultured Muribaculaceae bacterium | reverse complement strand
TATAACCACTGATTGTAAAGTTGTAAGTTGTTGCCTGACTTATTCCGGCTTCATCGCTCATTGGAAATTGATCTGTTAATGTGATACCATTACCTACTTCTCCTAAACTTAAATTGATACTTCCCGTTTCAAAGGATAGAGTCTTCGTTCCTATTTTATTGTACTGAAAAAAAGCATAGGTTGCCCCTATGGCGATACCAATAATTAGTAGGATGCCTATTATGACTATTAATAGGAGCTTCCCTCTCACAGGTTTACTATAAGTAACTTCCTTCATATGCTTCTCCCTAATTATGATGTTAGCTTTATCACTATACTTTATATCTTCATTTTAGCATTTTTTACTATTTATGACAAGATTTAAAAAATTGACTCAATTTCTTTGAATCAACTTTTTCAATATTAGTTTTACACATTAAATCTAAAGTGACAAATGTCACCGTCTTGCATTAAATAATCTTTTCCCTCAAGATGAAATTTACCAGCTTCCTTGACCTTTAATTCGCTACCTAGATTAATTAAATCTTCATATTTGATTACTTCGGCTTTAATAAATCCTTTTTCAAAGTCCGTATGAATAATACCAGCGCACTTTTTAGCGGTCATTCCATCTTTAAAAGTCCAAGCCCTTACTTCATCTGTTCCAACTGTGAAGAATGTTTTTAAACCAAGTAACTGATAGGTAACTTTAATTAAAGCATCGAGTCCACTTTCTTTAATATCGAGAGTTGATAATAATTCTTTCTTTTCTTGATCAGGTAATTCGACTAATTCACTTTCTAATTTGGCGCACATTTTAATGACCTGACAACCTTCCTTAGAAGCATAGTCAGAAACCTGATGATAATAATCATTATCAAAATTAATTTCTTCTTCCTTGACATTAGCTAAATAGATAAGTGGTTTGATGGTAAGAAAGTTATAATTTTTTAATATTTCTTTTTCTTCTTCAGAAAAACTCACCAATCGAAGAGGAATACTCTTTTCAAGATTATCTTTCCCCTTCTCTAGAGCTGCAACTTCTAGTAATGATTCTTTATCTTTCGTCGTTTGGGCTTTTTTTCTAATTTTCTCTAGACGATTATGGATAATATCTAAGTCTGCAATCGTCAACTCGAGATTAATTATTTCAATATCACGAAGTGGATCAGCTCTACCTTCGACATGAATAATATTATCGTCATCAAAACATCTGACTACTTCACAGATAGCGTCAGTTTCTCTAATGTGCGATAAAAATTTATTTCCTAATCCTTCTCCTTTTGAAGCCCCTTTAACTAATCCGGCAATATCGGTAAATTCATAAGCAGTCGGTACTAAAGACAAGGGATGATACATTGCCTCCAACTTGTCTAAGCGAATATCTGGTACTGTGACCACTCCAATATTTGGATCGATGGTCGCAAAAGGATAATTAGCTGTTAGAATGTTTTTTTTGGTAATGGCTTTAAATAAAGTTGATTTACCGACATTTGGTAAACCAACAATTCCAGCTTTTAAACTCATAGTTCCCCCTTCTATAAAGTTGGCAATACTCCTGGTCCGATCGGTACTCCTATTAAATACCAACCTAAAATGATTAAAAGCCAGGTTGCACTGATAATTAAACAATATGGTAACATAATTTTGATTCCTTGTCCAATCGTAATCGGTTTAGTTTTATCACGATTATAAATATTCAAGTAACCAATGAAGATAACAAAGTAAGCTAGAAGTGGCGTAATACCATCAGTCATCGAATCACTAGCCCTTAAAACAAACTGCATGAATTGTGGTGAAATATTGGATTTCATCATAGCTGGTACCACAACCGGCGCTAAAATAATCCACTTAGCTTGAGGTGTCGTTAAAAAGATATTGGCAATGGCTCCTAAAAGTAAAATAATTATTAAAAGAGGAATTCCACCGAAAGGGATAAGGTCAATTAAATTAGCGATTCCGGCCGTTATAACAGTTCCAAGGTTGGTTTTCTTAAAGATGGCAACAAATTGAGAAGCAAAAAACACTAAAATTACAAGGCCGCTGATATTAGTCATATCCAAAGAGGTATTGTTAAAGACATCTTTATCATTACTAATCGTTTTAGCGCCTATTCCATAAGCAAGGCCAGTAGCTAGAAAAAATAAACTGATCATGTAGGTGAAACCATCCTGAAAATAGGAGTTGACGCCAAATAACTGATTAACATATGCTGACTCAGTCATATCCAACAGCATACCTGATCCCGGCAGATCTGGAATAATCATATAAATAAAGACGAGAATAAAGATGATAGCGGTAATGAAAGCATATTTTAGACCACGTTTTTCTTTAAAATCAACATCTAATTTAGTTTGTTCGATTTCTTCAATATCGATAATCTCAATTTCAGAAGTCTTTTCAAAGTCTCTTTTTTCTCGATACTTGCCAAAATTAGGAATCATGATTTTCTCGACAATCAAAGTTCCTACTAAAGATAAAATAATACTGGCAATAATAATAATATATAAATTGGAAGTTAGACTGATATGAAAAGTATTATCGATGATTTTGGCAGCGCTTTTTGTGTAAGGAAGCAAAGCTACTTCCATCGAACCGACAAAAATTGAGATACCACTTCCAAAAGCTACCCCAGCAAAAGCGGCCGAGATTCCAACCATTGGATTCCTCCCCTTAATTAAAAACAAAGTAGCTGCTAGTGGAATTAAAATGATATAGCCAATCTCGTTGATAAGGGTCGAAGCAGTGGCAATAAAAATAATGAGAAAAGTTAATTGATAATTGCTTAATTTTAATAGTCTTCTTCTAAAAAGTTTGTCGATAAAACCAGTCGAAGCTGCTACTCCCATCCCAATTGAAGTAATCAGCAACATACTAAGTGGAAGAAAACTAATAAAATTACGGGCAGCATTGCTAAAAATATATTTCATCCCACTATAGTTAAATAAATTTTCAACTGTTACAAGTTCCTGTTCTAAAGTGCTGCTACCCTCATTAACTTTCATATATGTCGTTTGAACGTGAAGAGATGCCAAAATACTACTCAAGATAATTATCAATAAAGTGAAAATTATTATGGTTGTTGCTGGATGTAAATTCATTTTTTTTAATCTTCTTTTTCTAGCTATTTTCATAAATCTCGCCTTTCTAGGAAACAATTTTCTTTATTTTCTTATTGAACTCAATTCTAGGAATCATGACTGTTCTTCCACAATTTAGACATTTAATCTTTATATCGGCGCCCAGTCTTACTATTTCCCATTCGTTGGTACCGCAAGGATGCTGTTTTTTCATAATAACTTGAGTCCCAACCTGGTATTCTTTATTTTCAGTCATTGTTTACCTCGATTAATTCGATATTTTCTTTTTTAAATGTTTTTTGAAGCAACTTTCTAATCTCGCTTTGAACAAAATACTTGTTTTCTTTTTTTACTGCAACTTTAAAGCGATAAAAAACTCCCTTATCGGCAAAGTCATCAATAATAAAGTAACTGGCCTTACCTTCGATTCCTTTAATACTCTTTTCAATTTCTTTCGTCATTAATTTTAATAATATTTCGGATTTTTCAAGGTTAGATTCATAACTGATAATAAAATCATACTTGGCTATCTCTTTCGTAATACTATTTATTTCGACAATAGCAATTTTATGATTGGGAATCGAAATAATTGTCTCTTCATTATTCAAAATTATCGTATTTTTAAGTCCAATTTTAATTACTTCACCTGATATATCATTTATTTTAATATTGTCTCCAACCCTAAAACGGTCTTCATTTAAGATTCGATATCCCTGAAGATAATCCTTAATAGAATTTTTTTCAAAATAAACCATTAAAAGTAAGATTACAGTATATAAAGACAACAGTGTCATCAAGTTATACTCAAATAAACTGACTAGTGTTAAAATTAGAAGATAAATAGCGACAAGAACGATGAGGAAGATTTTTAAATGACGTTTTTCTTTCTTATATTTGATAAGTGGCATTTTATTGATTTTTTCATTTAAATTAAATGATCGATCAATTTTAAGTAAGAAAAAAACCAGAATTATTATATTTACTAACCAGATAACTAATAATTCACAAATTTGATGAATTAGGTCGACATGCATAAAATTACTCCTTATCTAGTTTCATTATTTCAAGAATGCGATTTAAATCATTGACATTAGTAAAAGATATTTCTAATTTATTATTTCTTATTTTAACACGAGTTCCTAAAACATCAGATAAATTACCTTCCAATTGTTGATACTCGTTAACAACATGTTTGGTGACCTTTTTTCTTTTTTCAACGCCAGGTTTTCTGGCTATTTCTTCTAAGTCTCTAACATTTAAATCGGCACTGGCAATTTGATGAGCCAATTTAATAATTTCATCATTATTTTCCAACTTACTTAGAATTCTAGCATGACTCATAGAGATTTTCTTTTCGTTAATCAATTCTTTAACTTCATCAGGAAGCTCTAAAATACCGATGGTATTGGTGATATGACTACGACTTTTGCCAAGTCGTTTTGACAAGTCTTCTTGAGTGATACCTAAAGTATTAATTAATTTTTTATAGGCCATAGCTTCTTCTAAAACATTGAGATTTTCTCTTTGAAGGTTTTCAACTAGAGCAATCTCCATCATTTCCGTATCTGTAAAATCTCTAATAATAGCCGGTATCGTCTTAATCCCAGCCATGGTTGATGCTTTAACACGTCTTTCTCCAGCAACTATCTCATAACCTTTGATGCTTCTTTTGACAATTATTGGTTGAAAAACACCATGCTCTTTGATAGAGTCGGCCAATTCTTTTAGGGATTCCTCATCAAAAACCTTTCTTGGTTGGTAAGGATTACTCCTTAAATCTTTGATTTCCAACTCGACAATTTCCTCTTTAGGGGTCTCGCTGACAATTTTTTCTTCGAGACTGTCGAGATCCATTTTTTCATTATTAAATAGTTCCTCTAGTCCCATACCCAAAGCTCGCCTTCTATTTGTTTCCATTGCGTTCGATCACTTCCTTCGCTAAATTTAAATAAGCCGTTGATCCTTTACTTTTAGGATCATAGGCAATGATTGGCTTTCCGTGACTAGGAGATTCAGCAAGTCTTATCAGTCTTGGAATTAACGTATTATAAACTTTGTCTTTAAAGTAACTCCTTATTTCCTCAATAACCTCTAGACTTAAAATCGTCTTTGAATCAAACATCGTCAATAAAACACCCTCTAAGTCTAAATTGGGATTCAAAGTTTTTTGTGCTAACATGATCGTATTTAGTAATTGCGTTATTCCTTCTAGAGCAAAAAATTCACATTGAACAGGAATAATTACCGAATCAGAGGCTGTTAGGGCATTAGTGGTAATTAATCCTAGTGATGGAGGACAATCGATGATAAGATAATCGTATCGATCTTTTACTTTATCTAAATGCCTTTTTAATTGATCACTTTTGGCAAAAGATGATTCACTAGTACTCTTTTTGATTAATTCAATGTCGATTCCAGCTAACTTAATGGTAGCAGGAAGCAAATCTAAATTTTTATAATTAGTTTTAATAATCGTCTCTTCAATTGTTGCTTCATTGATGAGCATTTCATAGGCACTTTTGGTAATGTCTCCTTTATTGACACCAATCCCAGTGGTCGTATTTCCCTGTGGATCTAAGTCAACTAACAAAACTCTTTTTCCATAGATAGCTAAAGAAGCCGACAAATTAATACTGGTTGTCGTCTTGCCTACTCCGCCTTTTTGATTGACCAACGAAATTATTTTTCCCATTTAAGCACCCTCTTCTAGATAATCTTTCATTACTATTCTAACAAAAATTATTAATAATTGAAATAGAAAAAGATAATAATTATAATGTTTTATTATCTTTTTAGATTTCGGTTTTTTTAATGCTTTTTTTATCGACCTTAATAATTATTTGATAGTTTTCATCAAAGTCTATCTCTTCTGTTTCAACAATGTATCCTGAATCTTTCATTGAGGAAACGGTGTTCCTAATGATATCGATAAGTCCTTTGAATCCTCTATACCGAGGTCTTTCTTGGATATAACTGTTCGAATTGTTTTCTTCCAATTCTTCAACTTTTTGGGCTTCGACAACTGGAGGATTCAATAATTCATCGATGGTATTTAAGTTTTCATTTAACTTAGGTAAATTGTTTTCTTCATCTTCCAGCAATAATTCATCTTCCTCCTCTTTCTCTTTATCCAGTGGTTCTTTCTTAAGAGGCAGTATTTCCTTTTGAGGAGTTGATGGTATTTCTATTTCCTCTTCATCATCATCTTCATCAAAAGTATCAAGTTTTAATTCTTTATTTTGATTTCTCTCAATAGCTTGGTAGCGAGGTGAAAGAAAGTCGTTATTAGCCGAATCATTAATTCCATCGATATCCACTTGCGTGGAAGCACTTTTATTTCCTTCAAGCATCTCGGCAAGTGATCGACTATCGGAAACAACCTGTTTATCGAGAATTGTTTCTAATTCAGAATTTGAATCAACTTCTCTTCCTAATACTTTTTTTATTTCAACATCTAATTCTCTTACCGTCAGTCTTTCATTACGAATTTTATTTAACATTTCTATTTGTGATCGATTATCTTTTAAAGTCAACAAGCTTCTGGCGTGTCGCTCCGATATTTGATCTTTTAAAATAGCTTCCTGCACTTCTTCTGGTAAGGATAAAAGTCGCAGTTTGTTAGCAATAACAGCCTGACTTTTACCCATGCTTTTGGCCATAGCATCCTGAGTAAGATTGGGATCTAGAGCCTGAATCTTTTCATAGGTTCTTGCTTCCTCAAGAGGATTTAAATCCCTTCTCTGCAGATTTTCAATTAAAGCTACTTTAGAACTCTCTTTATCATCTAAATTTCTGACAATGGCTGGAATGGTTGTCAATCCTGCTAAAGAAGCGGCTTTATATCTTCGTTCACCAGCAATAATTTCATATTTATTATCAATCTGTCTAACGATAATTGGTTGAATTACTCCATGTTCTTTAATTGATGCTGATAATTCTCTTAGAGCTTCCTCATCAAAAATTTCTCGTGGTTGAAAGCGATTTGGAATAACATCATCTAAAGGTAGGTAAGCGATTTCTTTCACACTGTCCATTTTAACCTCACTTATTCTTTTTAAAAATCCCCTATATTAACATTATAGCATTTATTATTTATTTTTCAATGTTTTTTTTATGATTCTAAAATCTCTTGGGTAAATAGAATTTGTCGGTTTCCCTTTTTGACAAAGGATTAAAGTTCGATGACCCCCAGACTTTGATAAATCAAAAGAAATTGCTTTCTCAACCTTGGCAGACAGTTTACTAATAATTAATTTACTATTTTGAAGTTCATCGTCAATATTGGCTTTCATTGCAAGAAAGTAACCATGTACTTTAACTAAAGGAAGACATATTTCAGCTAAAACTTCTAATTTAGCCACAGCACGAGAAACTACTAAATCAAATTCTTCACGATGGATTTTGGCATAATCTTCTCCCCTTACGTGAATAGCAACAATGTTTTTAAGATTTAATTCATCAATAACGAGATTAAGAAACTCGACTCGTTTATTTAGAGAGTCGATTAAAACCACATCTAAATTAGGAAAAAGAATCTTTAACACTAAACCGGGAAAACCGGCGCCCGAACCGATATCGCAAATCTTTAGCTTTTCTTTTAAATCAATGGCTTTAACAATCGTTAAACTATCGTAAAAATGTTTTAAATAGACATCTTCCTGAGAAGTTATGCTAGTCAAATTTACTTTTTGATTGTAGTCGATTAATATTTGGTAATACTTATCTAAGAGCATCATTTGCTCTTCATTAATGTTGATACTTAACTTTTTTAATTCAATAATAAACTCTTCTTTATTCATATCTTTTCCTTTTTAAATAAACATTTAAAATAGCAATATCAGATGGATTAACACCACTAATTCTTGAAGCTTGTGCTAAAGTCAAAGGACGGATGTTATTTAGCTTTTGGCGGGCTTCACTAGCTAAATTATGAATTTGTGAATAATCTAAATTCTCTGGGATAATAATATTTTCTTGCTTTAGTAAAAGTGCAGCTTCTTTTTCTGATTTTTTAATATAACCCTCATATTTGATCGATAATTCAACTTCTTCAAAAATATCTTTTGAATAATTCTTAGCAACTTTATCAATTTTAATAAGATTATTGATCGTTACTTCTGGTCTTTTTAAAAGGTTATATAAAGTAATGCCATCCTTGATTTGATTGGTTTTAATTTTTTTCAATAAATCATTATCTTTGGTCGTCACTTTATGCTTTTTTAGGTAATTAATCAAAGATTTAATTTGTTGTTGGTCATCTTGAAATTCTTGGTATTTATTTTTATTAATTAATCCCACTTTAAATCCATATTTTCTTAGTCTTAGATGAGCATTATCGTTTCTTAATAGCAATCGATACTCTGCTCTCGATGTTAACAGACGATATGGTTCTTTAGTTCCTTTTGTTACCAAGTCGTCAATTAAAACACCGATATATGCTTCATTTCTTTTTAAAATCAATGGTTTTTTGTGCTTTAATTTTAATGAAGCATTGATACCAGCTATTAACCCCTGCCCTGCTGCTTCTTCATAACCGCTAGTGCCATTAATTTGTCCGGCTGTAAACAAGTTTTCGATGATCTTAGTTTCTAGTGAAGGTTTTAGCTCTAGTGGGTCGATGGCATCATATTCGATAGCATAAGCATATTTTTTGATAACTGCTTGTTCTAACCCTTTTAGACTATGAACCATTCTTTCTTGAATATCATGGGGCATACTAGTCGAAAATCCTTGTAAGTATATATCATCATAGTATTTACTCTCTGGTTCTAAAAACAATTGATGACGTTCTTTATCACTAAACTTAACTACTTTATCTTCGATCGATGGGCAATACCTTGGACCGATTCCTTCGACGAAACCACCGTACATACTCGATTTTTTTAAATTATCACGAATTATTTGATGGGTCTTTTCGTTTGTATAAGTTAAATAGCAAGGCATTTGATCTTTTATTTTATATTTTGGTGAATTGTCAAAAGAAAAAGTATGAAGTTTGTGGCCCCCTTTTTCGACTCTAACCTTCGAAAAATCAATACTGCTTCTTTCAATTCGAGGTGGTGTTCCAGTTTTTAAACGTTGAATGGTAAAACCCAAATTCTTTAAATTACCACTTAAATTTTGAGCTGGTTTTTCACCGTGTGGACCACTGACTGTTTTGCTGCTTCCTACCAAAACAACAGCTCTTAAATAAGTTCCGGTCGTCAATATTACTATTTTACATGGAACTTCTTCTTTACTTTCTAAAATTACTCCCTTGATTTGTTTATTCTCGACGATCAAATCTTCAACTATTTCTTCTTTAATCGTTAGATTCTTTTCTTTTTTTAAAGTTTTTAACATTTCTTTAGGATAAGTGATTTTATCAACCTGAGCTCGTAACGATCTGACGGCTGGTCCCTTTTTGAAATTTAACATCTTCATTTGTAAAAGACTTTTATCGGTATTATCAGCCATTTCTCCACCCAAAGCCGAGATTTCTCTTACGACGACACCTTTAGCTGGACCACCAATTGAAGGGTTACATGCCATATCGGCAATATTATTGATATTACCAGTAATAAGAAGTGTTTGATGCCCTAAACGTGCACAGGCTAAAGAAGCCTCGCAACCAGCGTGACCTCCTCCTACGACAATAACCTCGTATTTCATCATTTATCACTTCCAAATTCTTTTTTATTTGCCTAAGCAAAACTGACTAAATAACTGATCTAATAATTCATCCGTATAAGTCTCACCAATTATTTCACCTAATTGTTGCCAGATCTTTTTTAAATCGATTTCCAGAAGGTCAACCGGTAACTTTTGTTTTAATCCTGCTTCTATATCGTTTACAATTTGTAAACTGGTTTTTATTAAAGCAATTTGTCTAGCATTACTCAAATAAGTATAATCAGCCTGTTCTAATTCACCAAGATTAAACATTTCTCTAATCTTAGCTTTTAATGGATCAAGGCCATTTTTGGTTTTAGTACTTACCAAAACAAGGTTTTGTTGATCGATTCTTTCAAGATTAATTTTTTTATTTAAATCATTCTTATTAATAACGATAATATGTTTTTTTGAACCTACTTTTTTGATTAGTTCTTCATCTTCCTTAGTTAGATTCTCATCATGAGCTAAAATAACTAAGACCAGATCAGCATTATTTATTTCTTTCAAACTTTTTTCAATACCAATCTTTTCTATATCATTTTTAGCGTTTCTAATCCCTGCTGTATCAACTATATTTAGAGGAATGCCGTCGATCATAATATTGCCTTCGACAAGATCTCTCGTTGTTCCTGGAATGTCGGTAACAATGGCTTTATCTTCGTCAAGTAAACTATTTAAGATACTACTCTTTCCAACGTTTGGTCGACCTATAATAACGGTTTTTATCCCCTCTTTAATCAATTTAGAGTTTTCATAATTATAGACAATATTCTCTAATTTTTGACGAAATTGAGGTAAAAACTGTTTTAAATGTTGATCTGTAACCTCTTCAATATCTTCATATTCTGGATAATCGATATTTACTTCGATATTAGCCAAGAGTTCTAGGATTTCTCGCCTTAAATCTCTAACAAGCCTACTACTTTCGCCCTGTAATTGATTAAGGGCGATTTTGGCTGCTTTTTCTGTTTTAGTATTGATTAAATCCATGACCGCTTCAGCTTCAATCAGGTCAATTCGTCCATTTAAGAAAGCTCTTTTTGTAAATTCCCCTGGCTCAGCTAATCGAGCACCATTTTTTAGTAATAATTCTAAGATTTTTTTGGTGGTAACAATTCCACCGTGGCAATTAATTTCGACTAAGTCTTCCCTAGTAAAGGTCTTTGGTTTTTTCATAACACTTACTAAAACTTCGTCAATCAGTTCTTTATCATTATAAATGTGGCCATAATTGATGGTATGTGAATTAACTTTAGTTAAATTTTTACCATGATAGATTTTATTTACTATATTTATAGATTGTGGACCGCTGATTCTGATAATTGAAATTGCTCCTACTCCTAGAGAGGTTGATATCGCACAAATTGTATCTGACATAGTAATCACTTCCTGCCGTAGATTATAACAAAAAAGAAGAAAAAAGTATAGCTTTATTCTTCTTCTTCTGTTCTTGGCTTTATAATAACATATCGATTTGGTTCTTCGCCAGCACTTTCGGTGTAGACTCTTTTATTATTAGTAAGAATACTATGAATTATTCTTCTTTCATAAGAATTCATCGGTTCAAGTTTAGCCTCTACTTTAGAGTACCCTACTTCACGGGCAATGTTTTTAGCTAAACTTTCTAATCTTTGCTGCTGCTTTACTTTGTATTCTCCAACGTCTAAGGTAAAATTGAAATAATCACCTATTTCTTTATATACTGCTTGTTTAACGACGGTACTTAAAGCATCGATTGTTCGTCCATTTTTGCCGATTAAGATTGAATTATTGTCAGAATAAACTGTAATATTAATATTATCATCGCGTTTTTTTACTTCTAGATTAATATCTAATCCCATACTTTTTATTAAATCTTTTAACAATTCCTTGATATATTCAATAACATCTTCTTTTTTGATAACCTCAATAATCACTTTTTTACTGAAAAGACCAGTTTTTGTTTCTAATTCCTTAATATATAAGTTTTCGCTTTGTTCCATTAATTCACTCATGGCAACATTTTTGGCGTCTTCAAAGTTTTTAGCTTGGTAATTATACTTTTTCATTTATAATTTTACTCCTTTTCACAATTATGTTTTGAATAATAGTAAATAGGTTAGTAGTAATCCAATAAATTCCAAGACCACTATTCATAAAGATCGACATAACTGTAATCATTACTAGGAAAATATTCATCATCATATTTGTTTGTTTTAATTGACCGCTAGGTGCATCTTTACTGTTTGCTTTGAAGGAGTAGTAGGTAGTTACAGCTACTATAATGATTAAAATTAGATAAAAATAATTGCCTTTTGATAAACCTACTGAAGGATTTGTTCCTAATTGAAAACCTAAAAAACTACTTTCGAAAATAGCCGGAACACGATTTATGGCTTCTAAGAAAGCAATAAACAATGGTAATTGAAGAAAGGCAAAGATACAGCCGGATAGGGGATTAATACCATATTTTTTGTAGATCATCATTGTTTCTTGACTTTTTTTCATCATGGCATCTTGATCGTTAGAACCTTTATACTTGGTTTCAATTCGATCAATGTCTGGTTTAGCTTTTTTTATTAACTCTGATTGAATAGCGGCTTTTTTAGTAATAGGGTAGGCAATCAATCGGATTAGGATACTGGTTATTATTAAACCTAAACCATAACTCTTAATATTTTTACCAATAAAAATAATAACGTAGGCTAGGGGTTTAACAAAAATGCTTGTCCACAATCCCTCGTAACCACCTGAATTTATTTTGAAATTCTCACACTTTGGCAATTTAGAGATATCTACTTTATAATTTGCATATAGTTCAAGGGCTTTTTTATCTGTCGGTTGGCACAAGACATTCTCGGTTAAACTCTGACTATTACTAGGATTAGTAACAGGTTTCTTTGTTTTGCTATCTTTTAGAGTTTTAGTACATCCTGATAACGAGATTAGTAAAAGTAGTAAAACAAAGATTATTTTAAAGTTTTTACTTTTTTTCATTTTAATTTGTCCTTTCATTTAGAAGATTTCTTGATATTATCAATTAAACTACAAAAACTTTTTTCCATTTCTGCGAATGTTAAATCTAAACATCTCTTCCTAACTATTATAATACAATCCCAATTATTTTCATATATTTTTTTATTTCGATCGACAATACTTCTAATTTGTCTTTTAAGTTTATTGCGTAAAACAGCCGTTCCAATCTTTTTACCAACTGATATTCCAAAGCGATATGTTAAAAGATCGTTTCTACTTGCATAGATAACAAAATCTTTATTTTTAAATACTCTGTTCTCACTTATTATTCTCTGAAAATCCCTGTTTTCTTTCACAATATTTATTTTTTTCATCTTTAATACCTCATAACAAAAAAGTCACTTTAAAAAGTGATTTCTTAATGAATTATCTTCTTACGACCTTTTTTTCTACGTTTATTTAAAATAGCCGTTTTACATCTAGCAAAAAAACCATGTTTCTTAGCTTTTTTACGATTATTTGGTTGATATGTTCTTTTCATAAAATTCCACCTCCAAGTCAAATCGTTATAATTATATAAATTTATCTTAGATTTGTCAATTGTTTTAATGTAATTCATTATAAAGTCTCTTTGATCGTTTATAATTTTACTTTCATAATATCGGTCAGATCTTAATAATCCTAAATGCACCAACTTTATATGTTTCATTAGGATTAACCAAACAATACAAAAAGAATTAGTTTTCTAATCCTTTATTAATTTTAAAAATTAAATCCTGAATTAACTACATATTCGACATAAGTATCATTTAAAGTATTAATACGAATTGTTAGTTTTCCGTCACATTTCAAATAATTAAGATATCTACCAATTTCATTTTCATTATTTGATACTTTATTCTTAGGAATACTACTAGATTTTTCCGCTCCATAATTATGCAAATCAACAGCATATAAATATCCTTCTTTATCCACTAAAAAGGCATACTTATTTGCAATACCTAATATTTCATAATTTTTAATAACTAAACTGATTTTATCACTTAATTTACCTTTTAAAACAAAATTATGATCATATTCATACACTTCATTAAAATCTGTTACCCAAATTCGTCCATCGACATTAGGTTCAAAATAATATGTATATTCAGGAGACATGTCATTGTTATTCTTCTTTAAATCAGTTCCAGCTGTCAGATATTTTAAATTCTCATTATATATTCTGATTTCTCCTTGTCTTTCTAAATTGCCAATATTTAGATCATAAATAAAATAAACTGTTTCTTGGGCAGAAATCATACATAAAGGTCCTTTTGATCTTAAAATTTCTTTTGCTTCTTTAAAAATTACCATAATTCCACTTTGACTCAGATCGCTAAGGTGTACGGATTTATAATTATTGTAGTCTTCAATACATGTTTCGTAAATATCTTTGCAACTCTCTTCATTCCCTGGTTGTTCAGTATTATCTTCCTTATTATCTGTTTTTTCTCCTGTATTATTAATTCCTATTAATACCTTATCATAGACAACGAATCCACCTAATCCTAAAACTAATATAGCTAAAATAACAACAAGTACGATTAACCCTTTATTTTTCTTTTCTTTCATTTCAAACTCCTTTTTACAAATATAATAATATAGACAGAATTACTATTCTATGGACTAATTATATATGGATTAGTAGCCGTACCTGTTCCTCCTGTGATGAGGATACTTGACTTTAGATTTACAACTGGTCGAACGCCGATTGAATTTATTGCTTGGTTGTCAATGTTGGCGCGACCAGTAGCTTCCACAATACGCAAAGACCACGAGTTAGAAGCATATCCATTTAGGGACCAATAGGCTTGAGTATTACACATAAAATTTTTATTTTGGCATGGATATTGATCATTTCTCGTGCAATTAATATCTATGCTGGCATTGAGATGTTCTTCTGTGTAAGGTAATCTGACATATTGATTGCTTAATGGTTTTACTACTAAAGTATTTGACTTCCTGTTGACATCACAAGTATCTTTAACGTAACCACTTGTGGCATATCTGGGATGATTTATTCCAACATATTCATTAACTTTATTTAAACAAACATCTAAAGGTTCTAGTAAGTAATAATATTTTTTTAAGATACTATTTTGGTACCCGCTTGGTCCATATAATCGGTTATACATTTGACTGTATTGACGATATTCTTCAGGATGACCTTTACTTGGCACATTTTCTAATAAATCATTATAGCCATTGGCTCCTCCAGAAGCAGTATTGTATGTATCATCAAAAACTTGCTTTGTTGAGAGATTTTGATCTCGAACAATAGTTATACTTTCCCCAGGAGTTATTGAAACAATTCTCCAACAGGGACTTGATGTGTAGTAAACTTCACTGTCTGTGGATGAACTGCAGGCTAAATTATTATTCTCCCATGGTACTTTAACATAATTTGCAATATCTGTTGTTTTATCATAAGGATTGGGAATATAGCCATCAGATTTTTTAATTCTAATTCCGCCTCGAAAGATATATTTATTTTGATCGTTCCAGTAATAGAGACCGCCTTTTGTTGGAACTTTTCCATATGCAACATTGCCGAGCTTTTTAGAAATTAAAATTTTTTCCAGAGAATTTGTTTTATTTAATAGATTGACAACGGTCAGAGCTATACCAACAACCACACTTAAAATACCGATAATTGCTAAGAATTTTATGAAAGATCGCCCTTTTTTATTTTTCATTTTTCTATTTACCCCATCCTTTTTTTTGTTTTTTTGATTATACAAAAAAGAATTTGTTTCTTAATAATTTATTAATTTTAAAAATTAAAACCTGAACTTGCTATATATTTGACATATTTATTATTTGAAGTATAAATATGAATTGTTGGATCACCATCACATTTAAAATAGCGAAGATATCTTCCAGTATTATCGCTGTTTGTTACTTTATTCTTAGGAATACTATTAGATTTTTCCACACCATAATTATGCAAATCGACTGCATATAAATATCCTTCTTTATCCACTAAAAATGCATATTTATCTGCAATACCTAATATTTTATAATTTTTAATAACTAAACTGATTTTATCACTTAGTTTAGCTTTTAAAACAAAATCGTGGTCATATTCATACACTTCGTCAAAATCTGTTACCCAAACTCGTCCTTCTACATAAGGTTCAAAATAATATGTATTATCAAAAGATATTGTATCAGTATTTCCAGCTAAATAAGCTTTAGCTGTTATATATTTTAAATCCTTATTATATATTCTAAGTTTTCCGTACTCTTCTGTTCTACAATCTAGTTCATTAACAAAATAAACTGTTTCTTGGGCAGAAATCATACATAAAGGTCCAGGCGTTCTTAAAATTTCTGTTGCTCTATTGAAAATCACTGAAGTTCTACATTGGCTCTGATTATTAAGTATTACTGTCTTATACTTATAACTGGTATCGTAGTCTTTAATACATATTTTTGAAATTGATTTGCAGCTCTCTTCATTCTCTTGTTGTTCAGTATTATCTTCTTCGTTACCTGTTTTTTGTTCTGTATTATTAATTCCTATTAATACCTTATCATAGACAATGAATCCACCTAAACCTAAAACTAATATAGCTAAAAGAATAACAAATATTATTAAACCATTATTTTCCTTTTCTTTCATTTTAAACTCCTTTTTACAAATATATAACATAAATAAGTATTACTGAGGTTTTGAATGCTCAAATGGAATTTTAAAAATTAAAACCTGAGTTTACTACATATTCGATATAATTTTTATTTAAAGTATGAATACGAACTATTGGTTTTCCATCACATTTCAAATAATAAAGATAGTCGCCATATGAATATCCATTATCTACTTTATTCTTAGGAATGCTACTAGACTTTTCCACTCCATAATTATGTAAATTAACAGCATATAAATATCCTTCTTTGTCTAGTAAAAAGGCATACTTATCTGCAATACCCAATACTTCATAATTTTTAACAATTAAACTGATTTTATCACTTAATTTACTTTTTAAAACAAAATCGTGGTCATATTCATACACTTCGTTAAAATCTGTTACCCAAACTCGTCCATTGACATTAGGTTCAAAATAATATGTATAATGAGTAGGCATCTTCATTAATTTATCTCCAGCCGTTATATATTTTAAATCAGTGTTATATATTCTTAGTTGCCCATATGATTCTGTTCCACAATGTAAATAATTAATAAAATAAACTGTTTCTTGGACATGAATCATATCTAAACCCCCTTCCGATCTTAAAATTTCTTTTACTCCATCGAAAATTAATGAAATTCCACATTGACCCAGATCACGAAGTTCTGTTTGTGTATAATTACCGTATGTTGGATAAACTTTTTCTTTAATATCTTCACATTTTTTATTATCTTCTGGTTGTTTAGTATTATCTTCTTTGTTATCTGTTTTTTTTCCTGTATTATTAATTCCTATTAATGCTTTGTCGTAGACAATGAATCCACCTAATCCTAAAACTAATATAGCTAAAATAACAACAAGTACGATTAACCCTTTATTTTTCTTTTCTTTCATTTCAAACTCCTTTTTACAAATATAATAATATAGACAGAATTACTATTCTATGGACTAATTATATATGGATTAGTAGCCGTACCTGTTCCTCCTGTGATGAGGATACTTGATTTTAGATTTACAACTGGTCGAACGCCATAGGACTCATCAGCATATGGGGTTGTCGCATGACCACGTACGTTCACATGACGCACACAATAGGAGTTAACTGGGCTTCCGTTTAGCGACCAATAATTACTCTTATTATACATGAAATTTCTTCCTCGACATTGAAATTTGTAGTCTGTTGTACAATTACTTTGTAAGCTAGCATTTAGGTATTCTTCAGTATAGGGTAACCTTACATACTGATTTTGTAAAGGTTTTACTGTTTTTACATTATCCAAATTAGCGCCTGTTAAATCACAGGTATTCTTAACAGAATCACTTCCTGCATATAAATAATGATTTATTCCAATATATTCATTTGCCTTATTTAAACAGACATCTAATGGTTGCAGCAATTGATAATAATTCTTTAAAGTACTATTTTGATACCCACTTGCTCCATATAATCGGTAATACATTTGACTATATTGACGATATTCTTCGGGATGACCTGTAGTTGGCACATTACTTAATAAATCATTGTAGCCGGAACCATAATCATCATGTTTTTCAGGTAGTGAACCATCTTGTGAAACAATAGCAGACGTATTATACGTATTATCAAATACTTGACTCGTTGAGAGATTTTGATCTTTAACTATCGTGATGCTTCCATCTTGGTTTATTGACATAATCCTCCAGCATGGGCTTGGTGTATAATATGGTTCTTCTACTGATTCACATGAAAATGTATTGTTTTCCCATGGAACTTTTATATAGTTATTGATATCAGTTGCTTTGTTGTAGGTATCACCGGAATATTGGTCATTATCTAAGTTTCCTGTCCCCGATGAATTATTAATCGTTATTCCACCTCGAAAGATATATTTATTTTGATCACTCCAGTAATAAAGACCGCCTTTTGTTGGAACTGTTCCATAGACAACACTACCTATCTTTTTAGAGATTAAAATTTCTTCTAAAGAGTTTGTTTTTGGATTTTTATTTACTAGACTGATAATGGTTAGTGTTATGCCGACAAGTACACTGAGAATACCGATAATTGCTAAGAATTTTATTAAAGTTAGACCTTTTTTATTTTCCATTTTTCTATTTACCTCTTTCGATTATTTTATATAGTTATATTATAAGACCTAAAATAAATTAAAACAAGTGTTGATTTTATTCTGTAATATCTTTATTTTTTATTAATATTGCAATCTAGAAGATGCTACACTAATTATTTTCCACATAATTAACAACCATGTTGATAACTTTTTTAACAATGTTGATAAAAAAAACTTTATTTTGTGGAAAACTCATATATAATAGGTAATCAAAGAGTTTTTATTGTGCATAAGTCTGTGGATTGCTTGTGAATAAAAATTATTTGTAATTTTTCACTTTATTTTAATAACAAAATAAGTTAGAATTAAGTTAGAAATTGAAATAATCAAGTGGGGAAGTGGTGGAATGAATTTTGATGTTTTATGGTCTAATTTTTTGTCGGAAATTAAAAAGGAAATATCTTCTATTTCATACGATACTTGGTTTAGCGAAACTAAACTCCATGATTTAAAGGATGATCAAGCTATCGTAATCGTACCAATGGACATTCATAAGACACATCTAAATAATAAATATTTAGATCTGATGAAAGACGTTTTTTCAAGTGTCTCCAAAATAAATGATATTAATTTTGAATTTATTTTAGAAGACGAACTAGAAGTCTTTCAAAAAGAACCAGAATTTATTAGTGAAAATATTAAATTGGATGAAGTATCTGATCCCTATGTGAATTCAAACTTAAACAAAAAGTACACTTTCGATAATTTCATTGTCGGTGAAAGTAATCGCTTTGCACAGGCGGCTTCACTTTTGGTATCTGAACAACCTGGTAAACTTTATAACCCTTTATTTATTTACGGAAATAGTGGTCTAGGAAAAACCCATCTGATGCATGCGATTGGTAATTATATTGTCAACAATTCAAATTCCAAAGTCCTCTATGTCACCAGTGAGCAATTTATTAACGATTTCTTGGGAATTAATCGGACCGACGAAACTGGCACTAACTACAATTATATTGATCACTTTAAAAACAAATATCGTAATATTGACGTCTTAATAATCGACGATATCCAATATTTAGGAACAGCCATTAAAACACAGCAAGAATTCTTCCATACTTTTAACAGCTTGCATCGGGAAAATAAGCAAATTATTATTTCTTCCGATCGTTCACCAGAAGATTTAAAAATATTAGAAGAACGACTTCGTACTAGATTTTGCTGGGGTTTAACCGCTGATATCTATCCACCAGACTTTGAACTTCGTAAAAACATTTTAAAGAAAAAAATTATTGGTGGAAATGTAGAAAAAAATATTCCTGACGATGTAATCGAATATATTGCTACTAATTTAGGAAGTGACGTCCGTCAACTTGAAGGTTCAATTAACCGTTTGCTTGCTTACTCGACAATTATGGGTGGTAGCGAAATCAATCTCGAGTTAGCTGTCGAAGCCTTAAAAGACTTTCTAAATAAAGGAATTAGTGAAAAGAATGACGTTAGAAAAATTCAAAAAATTGTCTCGGAATATTTTCAAATTTCCATCGAAGACTTGAAATCAAAAAAGCGAAGTTCAAATATAGCTTTCCCAAGACAGATTGCAATGTACCTATGTCGCAAATATACTAGTGAATCATTTCCTAAGATCGGAATTGAATTTGGAGGTAAAGATCATTCGACAGTTATGCATTCTTGTGATAAAATTGAATTAGAAATGAAAGAAAATAAAGAAATATACAATACGATTGAAAAATTAAAGAATTTAGTAAGATGATGTTGATAATTTTTGATTTTTAAGTAGTTTTTCCACAGGGTTTTTAAAAATTATTACTGACTAACCAACGATTTTTTGACTTTTAACAATTATCCACAGCAATAATATTAAAATAGATATAAAAGAAAGAAGGTATATATATGAAATTATTAATCAAAAGAGAAGTTTTACTTGAAGCCTTAAACAAAGTAGCTAAAGCAATTTCAACTAAGAATTTAGTTCCAGCCCTTGCTGGTATCAAATTCGAATTAGAAGAGAAGGGATTAACTTTAACAGCCTCGGATAATGATATTACTATTCAAGCTTTTTTAAAGAACGATGAAAAGGATATGGAAATTAAAGATACAGGAAGTATCATCATCCAAGGTAAATACATTTTAGATATCGTCAGGAAATTACCAACAGAGTATATCAATATTACTGTATTTGATGAAATGAAAGTAATTATTTCCACAGAAAATAGTGAATACAATTTAAATGGAATCAGTAAAAAAGAATATCCTGTTATAAATTTAGAATTAGCTAAAAAGAATATTGTTCTTGAAAGTAAATTATTCAAAAAGATTATTTATCAGACAGCTTTTGCCACTTCTAGTGATGAGTCAAGACCAGTTTTAACGGGAATTAATTTAAAAATCGTCGGTAACTTATTAGAATGTAATGCTACTGATTCTTATCGTTTATCACGAAAGACAGTAACTTTAGCTGAGTTTATTGAAGAAAACTATAATATTGTCATTCCAAGTAAGAATTTAGTAGAATTTACTAAAATAATTGGTGAAAACGATGAAAATATCGAATTACACATATTTAGTAATAAAATTTTATTAAAGACGGATAATGTCTTATTCCAATCAAGGTTAATTAATGGAACTTATCCTAATACAACTAATTTATTGCCAAAAGAATCTGTTTTGGATTTAAATATCAATGTCGATGAGTTATATAATGTCATCGATCGTGTCAGCATCTTGACCAGTGATAAAGAAAAAAATATTGTTACTTTGGAAACTAGTAAAGATAAATTATGTTTAAGGTCAATTGCTGCTGAGATAGGTAAAGTCGAAGAAAAAATGAGTATCAATAAGAATAATGAAAACGATATAACAATTTCCTTTAATGCTAAGTTTATGATGGATGCTTTAAAAGCTTTTGAAGGGAAAAATATTAATATTGCTTTTGTTGGCGAAATTAATCCAATTGTTATCAAAGATTTGGATGATGATAGTTTAATCCAGTTAGTCACACCAAATAGAGTATATTAAAAAATTACTCTTATCGACAAAAAAACCGATGTTTCGACATCATCACCTGCTAGTATAATGGCGAATTTTGAAATATTATTAACATTTTTGTTGATAAAAAGATTCGTCAGGGGGTGAAAAATTGGATTCATACGAAATAAATACTGAAACTTTAGCTGTTTTATCGATTGACAATAGGACTTCCAAAGTATTGGAGAAGGATAAAGAGTATTTTGTTAGTACTTCGGCTTATAAGGTAATGGATAAAAGCTGTCAATATTTTGGAAGTAGCTATGAAGGTAGAATTGCCGGAAGTAAGAGTATTTTAAATGCCAGTTATAAGTTGCCAGTGATAGTAGAAGAATCAAAAGAAATAATCTTTTTTCCTACTAATTCTGCGATGGTCGAACATTGTAGTTGGTTAGCTTTGAACAATATTAAAAGTTATGAGAAGTATAATGATAAAACCAAAGTAATTTTTAATAATGATCGAGAGCTTATTTTAGATATTACATATCCTTCTTTTGATAATCAATTATTACGTGCTAACAAATTAGGTTATATTTTTAAGAAAAGAATAAAAAATAGTAATTAATTATTCTTTTTTTGCACTTTTCTGACCATATTTATGCTATAATGTATTTATAGGTAGGGGAGTATGTTTTTACCTATTCTTTAAAAATTGAGTGTATTTTGGGGGAAAAATGAAAATTAAGAGACTTGAGCTTATCAATTTTCGTAATTATGAAAAATTATCGCTCGAATTTTCTGATAATATTAATATTTTTTTCGGTGATAATGCCCAGGGAAAGACTAATATTTTAGAAAGTATCTATATTTTGGCAGTTACTAAATCCCATCGCTATGGTTTAGAAAATGATTTAATTAGATACGGTAAGGAAAGTGCTAAGATTACTGGTATAATTAATGACAATGATGTCATCAAAGAGTTAAAAGTTTTTTTTTCGAAAGAAGAGAAAAAAGTCTATGTCAATGATAACAGTTACAAAATATCTGATTATATTTCTAACATGTATGTAGTTCTTTTTCATCCAAATTATCTGGAAATAATTAATGGTGCTCCAAATATTAGAAGAAATCTCTTAAATGTTCAAATCAGCCAATTATATAATAATTACATTAAAGATATTAATGAATATAATAAAATTTTGAAAATTAGGAATGAGTATTTAAAGCGATTATTTATCAGTAGTATCAGTGATTATAAATATTTAGAGGTTATAAACCAAAAGATGGTTGAGCGTGCTATAAGGATATATCGAGCTAGGTTTTTTTATCTTCAAGGAATTAGCAATCAAATTAGTAAAATCTATAAGAATATTACTGGAAAAGATAATTTTCAAGTAGTTTATCAAAACAATGTCGAAATTTTGAATTATGATGAAGAAGAAATAAAAGAGAAACTTTTAAATAAACTGAAGAACAATCTTAAGAAAGAAATGGCTCAGGGAGTAACATTATATGGTCCACATCGGGATGATTTATTATTTCTTTTAGATGATAAAGATTTACGAATTTATGGTTCTCAAGGACAACAGAGGGTAGCAGTAATTGCTTATAAGTTATCAGAATTATCTCTTTTTAAGAAAGTAACTAATACATATCCGATTCTTCTTTTGGATGATATTTTTAGTGAACTTGATAAAAGATGTAAAAATAAGTTGCTTAAATATATTAAAAATCATATTCAAACAATTATAACGACTACTGATATTAATGAAATATCCCAATTAATTTTAAAAGGTACGAAAGTATTTAAAGTAAATAATGGAAAAGTAACAGAAAAGGTGGTAGAAAATGAAAGAAAGTAATTATGATACATCGTCAATTCAAGTCTTAGAGGGACTAGAGGCAGTTAGAAAAAGACCAGGAATGTACATTGGATCGACCAGTGAAACAGGTTTACATCATTTAGTTTGGGAAATAGTTGATAATTCCATCGATGAGGCTTTAGCTGGTTTTTGTGATGACATTGAAATAAATATCAATAAGGATGGATCACTTACAGTAAAAGATGATGGTCGTGGGATTCCTGTTGGAATTCATCCGAAAACAGGGTTATCAACTGTCGAGACAGTATACACAGTTTTACATGCTGGTGGAAAATTTGGTGGTGGTGGGTACAAAGTTTCTGGTGGATTACATGGAGTAGGGGCTTCAGTAGTTAATGCTTTAAGTAAATGGGTTGAGGTTACCGTCTATAAAGAGGGTAAAGTCTACTTTATTCGTTTTGAAAATGGTGGTCACGCAGTTAAGCCTTTAGATATTATAGGTGAATGTGATATTAATCGTACAGGAACAAGCGTAACATTTATGCCAGATCCTGAAATATTTAAGGAAACTATGGCCTTTGATTATCAAATTTTATTTAACCGTTTTCGTCAATTAGCCTTTCTAAATAAAGGTTTAAGAATTATTTTATTTGATGAAAGAATCGATAAAAAAGAGACCTTTGTTTATGAAGGTGGAATTAAAGAATATATCGAATTTTTAAATAAAGACAAAGATCCTATTCATCCAACAATTGTGTATTTAGAGGGTATGGAAGATAATGTTTCTTTTGAAGTAGCTTTACAATATAATGATGGTTACAACAGTGCAATCTATTCTTTTGTTAATAATATAACAACTCCAGACGGCGGAACACATGAGGATGGAGTTAAGAACAGTTTAACCAGAATAATTAATAATTATTGTAAGAGCAATAAATACTTGAAAGATAATGATGAACCTTTAACAGGTGATGATGTTCGCGAAGGAATAATGATGATTATTTCCGCTAAAATTCCAGAACCACAGTTTGAAGGTCAAACTAAATCAAGATTAGGAAATAGCGAAGTAAGAAAAATCGCTTCTAATATTTTTTCTGAAGGGTTCGAAAGATTTTTAATGGAGAATCCTAGCGAAGCCAAAATTATAATAGATAAGGTTATGGTGGCAGCTCGAGCTCGTGTAGCAGCAAAAAAGGCTCGTGAATTAACCCGCAGAAAAGGAGGACTTGATACTACTGCTCAATGGGGAAAATTAAAAGATTGCTTAAGTAAAGATCCAGTTGTATCAGAAATATTTTTAGTCGAGGGGGACTCAGCAGGGGGAAGTGCAAAAGTAGGTAGAGATTCTGAAACTCAGGCGATTCTTCCTTTAAGAGGGAAAATATTAAATGTCGAAAAGGCAAGATTGGATCGTGCTTTATCTAATGAAGAGATAAGAACAATTATTACAGCCTTTGGAACTGGAATTGGAGAAGAATTCGATTTATCAAAACTTCGTTATCATAAAATAATAATTATGACCGATGCCGATGTCGATGGAGCTCATATTCGTACACTTTTGTTGACACTTTTTTATCGCTTTTTTAGACCGATTATTGAGGCTGGCAATGTATATGCAGCTCAGCCACCACTATTTGGCGTTATTTATAATAAGGAAACAAAATATTTTCTTTCAGAGGATGAATTAAATGAATATTTAAAGACTTTGCCAGATAATATCAGAAACAAAGTGGAAATTAAAAGATATAAAGGTTTGGGGGAGATGAAGGCTGAAGATCTTCGAGAAACCACCATGAATATTCAAAATAGAATTTTGCGAAAAATAACAATTGAAGATGCTATTCTCGCTGACCAAACTTTTGAGATTTTAATGGGCGAAGAAGTTGAGCCAAGAAAGAACTTTATTGAGACACATGCACCTTATGTTAGAAATCTAGATGTGTAGGAGGACAAGATGGATAAGATACTAGAAAAAAACATTGTTACTGAAATGCGTGATTCTTTCATTGAATATTCAATGAGTGTTATTATATCACGTGCCCTTCCTGATTTACGTGATGGTTTAAAACCGGTTCATAGACGTATTTTGTGGGGAATGTTTGAAGGAGGCGTTACTCCTGATAAGAGCTACCGAAAAAGCGCAAGAACGGTCGGAGATGTAATGGGTAAATACCATCCTCATGGAGATAGTTCAATCTATGATGCGATGGTCCGTATGGCCCAAGAATGGAGTTATCGTCATACTTTAGTGGATGGCCAAGGAAATTTTGGTAATCAAGATGGTGATGGTGCAGCAGCAATGCGTTACACAGAAGCTAAATTATCGAAAATTGCCATGGAATTGCTCAAAGATATTAACAAAGATACAGTTGATTTTGCTGATAATTTTGATGGTTTGGAGAAAGAACCCAAGGTATTACCAAGTCGATTTCCTAATGTCTTAGTCAATGGTTCAATGGGGATTGCTGTAGGAATGGCTACTAATATTCCACCACATAATTTAGGGGAAGTAATCGATGGTTGTGTTGCCTATATAAACAATAATGATATTACTATTAGTGAATTAATGGAGCATATTAAGGGGCCAGATTTTCCAACAGGCGGAATAATTTTAGGTAATGGTGGTATTAGAAAAGCTTATGAAACAGGTAGGGGATCAATTACACTAAGAGGTAAAGCAGCGATTGAAGAACACGGATCTAAAACATGTATAACGGTTACAGAAATTCCTTACATGGTAAATACCGATGATTTTCAAGAAAGAGTTGGAAAATTAATTAGTGACAAGGTTTTAGATGGAATTTCTGATATTGAGAACATTTCAAGTAGACCATTAAAATTTAGTATAGTGCTTAAAAGGGATGCTAATCCCAATGTGGTTTTAAATAATTTATATAAATATACCCAATTGCAAATTTCTTATGGTATAAATTTGCTTTTGATAGATCAAAATCAGCCTAAAACAATGAATCTTAAAGATATTATATCTAAATATATTGATTATCAAATAGAAGTCATTGTAAGAAGAACAAAGTTTGAATTAGCTAAAGCTGAAAGCAGAATTCATATTTTAGAAGGTTTTAAAATAGCTTTAGATCATATGGATGAAGTTATTAAATTAATTCGAGCTTCTAAAACAGATCAAATTGCTAAAGAAGGATTGATGGAGAAATTTTCTTTATCAGAAATTCAGTCAGATGCTATTTTAGAGATGAAATTACGTCGTTTGACAGGCTTAGAAAGAGAAAAAGTAGAGAATGAGTACAATGAATTAATGTTAGAAATATCTCGGTTGAATCAAATTTTAGCAGATCACAGTAAAGTTCTTGAGATAATAAAGCAGGAATTACTTGAAATAAAAGAAAAGTATAGCAATGAAAGACGAACGATTATTGATATGACTTCTATTGATTATATTGAAGATGAATCATTAATACCTGTGGAAAATGTTGTTATTGCCCTTACTAATAAAGGTTATATTAAACGCATGTTAGTAGATACTTATCGTTCACAAAATCGTGGAGGGGTTGGTATTAAAGGAATGACGACGAATGAAGAAGATTTTGTGGAGAAAATGATATCGATGCGTACTCACGATTATATTATGTTTTTCTCAAATATTGGTAAAGTGTATCGCATAAAAGGGTATGAAATACCGGAATATAGTAGACAATCTAAAGGTTTGCCATTAGTAAATTTATTACCACTTGAAAAAGAAGAGCACATTAGTTCGATAGTGGTTGTTGATTACGAAAGTGAAAATAGTAAATATTTAGCTTTTATTACCAAAAGCGGATTAATAAAACGTACTAATATTTCAGAATATGAAAATATAAGGAAAAGTGGCAAAATTGCGATTCTTTTAAAAGAAAATGATGAATTGATTACTGTTAAGAAGACGACAGGTAACAATGAAATTATTATTTGTTCTAGTAATGGACGAATGGTAAGATTTAATGAGAATGAAGTTAGAGCCTCTGGTCGTAACACTTCAGGAGTTAAAGGAATCGCTGTAGGTAATTTTAAAGTTGTTGGTGCAGAAATTGTTTTACCACAACAACAGGTATTAATAATTACTGAAAAGGGTTATGGTAAAAAAACTTATATTGAAGAATTTAGACTTACTCATCGAGGAAGTAAAGGAGTAAAAGCTTTGAATATTACTGAAAAAAATGGCAATATTGTTTCGTTTAGATCAGTAGATGGAAATGAAGATATTATGATTATTACTGATTCTGGTATGATCATACGTATACCTGTTGAACAAATTTCTACTTTGAAGCGTAATACTCAAGGTGTAAGGTTAATCAATTTAAGGGAAAATCAAAAGGTAGCGACTTTAGCTATTGTGGATAAAAATGAAGAGGAAATTACTGAAACTGAAGAGTAATTTCTTTTTTTGTTTTATAATCAGATTATAAAATTATTTCCCGGGAAATAATTTTAAGGAAATTTCTGGAAAGAATAACAATGTTTCACGTGAAACATTGAGTGGTGTTTTATCACCCCTTCCTTTGTTCTTATATTAATTTAATTATTTTTATCCAACTGTAATAGTTGGGTTAGTTTCATATTATTTACATATTTGATTAATTGTCTAATTTGGAAAATATATCCAAAATTATTTCCCGGGAAATAATTTTAAGGAAATTTCTGGAAAGAATAACAATGTTTCACGTGAAACATTAAATAGTGTTTTGCTCTTTCTTTTGTTCTTTTCTTAATTTTAAATATTTTCGTTCGGCTGTAATTCTTGAGTTAACTTCATAATATTTGCACATTTGTTTAACTGTCTAATTTGGAAAATGTAACCAAAATTATTTCCCGGGAAATAATTTTTAATAAATTTCTAGAAAGAATAACAATGTTTCACGTGAAACATTGGATAGTATTCTGTGGTTGTTTTAAATCTAGATCAAGGTAATTATAGTAAAAAACATAGTTATTAAATTTTACGCGTCAACAGAATATTTACTATATCAAACATAACGTTACGGATCCAAATTATTTCCCGGGAAATAATTTTTAGTAAATTTTTGGAAAGAACTACAATGTTTCACGTGAAACATTGAATAGTGTTTTTCCTCCCTTCTTTTATTCTCATCTTAATTTAATTGTTTTAATTTAACTGTAATTGTTGGGTTAGTTTAATACTATTTACATATTTAATTAATTGTCTAATTGGAAAATATATCCAAAATTATTTCCCGGGAAATAATTTTCAGGGAATTTTTGGAAAAAATAGTAATGTTTCACGTGAAACATTGAAAAAACAAAATAAATAAATTATTATATTGTTGGTGCAATAAGAGTGGTGGAACCAGGTCAGGATTGAAAAATAGCATCCTTAACATTTAACTTTTATGTGCACCTTTT
>CAZBQC010000005.1:0-30778 GCA_964494015.1 uncultured Muribaculaceae bacterium | reverse complement strand
GTAGAAGTCAAATAATTATAAATTCAATAATAGAGCTTAGAAATAAGTTCTTTTTATGTAGTAGGGGGAAAAATGAATGGGGTTATTTGATAGTGAAAAATTTTTTTCAGAAATTTCTAAAAGTGATACTAGCGATCAAGATTTTTTGATAAGAGCAATGAAAATTAATCATCGATTAATTTTAAGATCATTACCAGATGATTATGCCGATATTTACAACACAAAAGTTAAAAGTATGAAAGTAGAAATAGGGAAAATGCCCTATTTGGATGCACCAGATAAAGCAGTATTAGCACGATGTAAGCCATCTACAAATACTATTTATGTTTCTAAAGCATTGCTTAATTTTTCTAAGAAATGGATACAACGTGTATTAATGCACGAACAGTATCATTTGGGAAGTTCTGACAATGAAAGAAATAAATGTGGTTTATATCAGATTGATAAAATTGGAGCGGCTATTAACGAAGGAATGACCGAATACTTAACTTTTCGAACTCTTGATTTAAATAGTTTTAGACACTGTATTCTAAAATTAATTTATATTAGATTCTCTGGTTATGATGATTTAATAAAATTGATGTTGTCATTAAGTAAAACCGGATTAATTGACTATTTTGAACACAATTATTTTATTGGTGATATCTATTACTTATCACGAGAATTTAGTATTTTATTGGATTTGGAATACGAAACGGTATTAGACTATTTTGCATCTCTTGATGTAACATCATTTTGTAATAGTTCATGGAAGATAAAATCGGATGTTGAAAATATTCCCGAACTTCAAAGAACATTTATGGATAGATGCAATGTTTACGGCAAAAGAAAAAATAAACAAATATTATAATGTTATTAAAGAAAGTTTATTATATAATACTAGGTTGTTTTAAGGATTTAATATTATTAATGATCACTTTAGGGAGGAAATATGGGGCACTATTTTATTAATGAAAATTTAAAGAGTGAAATTAAAAAACATCCTGTTAAGATACTTGATAATACGTTTGTTTTTAACACTGATCATGGTGTATTTTCCAAGGATGGATTGGACTTTGGAACGAGATTTTTACTAGAAAGTATTCCACTTTCAGAACTTTCTGGAAATGCTCTCGATCTAGGATGTGGCTATGGTCCAATTGGAATTGTCATAGCTAAGTTAACAACTTGTAGTGTGGAAATGATCGATATCAATAAACGAGCTGTTCACTTGGCTAAAATGAATATTCTAGAGAATAAAGTTAATGCTAAGGCTTTTGTTAGTGATGGTTATAGTGAAGTTCAAAATAAATATGATTATATTATTACTAATCCTCCGATTAGAATCGGTAAAAAGAATTTGTATGATTTATTAATTAAGGCTAAAGAATATCTAAATAAAGAAGGAATAATTTACTTAGTCATTAGAAAAGAACAGGGTGCTAAATCGTTAATATTTGACATGGGAAAATACTATAATGTGTCTATATTAGGCAAAAAAAAGGGTTTTTTCATAACTTCGTTAAAAATTTGTTGACTTGATAACATATTTGTGATATTAATATAAATTGGCAACGTATTATATTTTTTAAAAATATGTTCTTTGACTAATTAAATTAATAGGGGTGAAAAAGTGGCTTATAAGGTTATTAATTGTGGTGATTATCGCCAAAGAAGATCCTTTTCAAGGATTAAAAATACTTATGAACTAAAGGATTTGTTAGAGATCCAAAAGAAATCGTATCAGTGGTTTATTGATACAGGTATAAAGGAAGTATTCGAAAATTTATTCCCCGTAGAAAACTTTTCTGGTACTTTACGATTGGAGTTTGGTGATTATCATTTTGATGAGCCAAGATTTTCAATAAAAGAGTGTAGGCATCGTGAAGCGACTTATGCTGCACCACTTAAAGTAAATGTTAGACTATTTAATAACGAGACTGGTGAAGTAAAAGAACAAGAAATATTTTTAGGCGATATGCCTATTATGACAGACAGTGGGACTTTTGTAATTAATGGTGCTGAACGTGTAATCGTCAGTCAGTTAGTACGATCTCCTAGTGTTTATTTTAATCATGAAATTGATAAAAATGGACGCGAGTTAATTACTTCTCAAATTATTCCAACTCGTGGAACATGGTTGGAATTTGAAACAGATGCAAGAGATGTCCTATACGTAAGAATTGACAGGACAAGAAAGGTCACAATTACGACTCTTTTGCGTGCTTTTGGTTTGTCTAGCGATGAAGATATTATCAAATTATTTGGCGATGACGTCTACTTAGAAAATACAATCGCTAAGGATTCGACGAGAAATACCGATGAAGCCTTACTAGAAATCTATGAAAAATTAAGACCGGGGGAACCATCGACATTAGATAGTTCAAAAAATCAAATTATTGTAAGATTCTTTGATGAATTCCGTTATGAATTGGCCCGTGTTGGCCGTTATAAATTTAATCGTAAGCTAAATATTACCGATCGACTATTGAATCAGACTATAGCTGAGGATATTAAAGTCGACGGTGAAGTTAAGTATGCCAAAGGAACAGTTATTACTAAAGATATTTTTGAAGATGTTAAAGCTATTTTTAGTAATGGCTTTGGTATTAAAGAAGTTAAGATCAACGATGAGTTAGATACTTATAATAAAATCCAAACAATTAAGATTTATGATCCTAATAACAGTAAAGATAAATTAACTGTGATTGGTAATGATCAAAGTATCGGAGTAAAGAGATTAACGATTTCTGATGTTTATGCAGCAGTATCATACTACCTAAATCTATTGCATCGAGTAGGTAATTTTGATGAAATTGATCATTTGGGAAATCGTCGCATAAAGCAAGTAGGAGAACTTTTACAAAATCAATTTAGGATTGGTGTCGCTCGTATGGAAAGAGTTATTCGTGAGCGTATGACAACTCAAGAAATGGATGAAGTAACACCTAAATCCTTAATTAATATTCGTCCAGTGACTGCCGTTATGAAGGAATTCTTTGGTAGTAGTCAATTATCACAATTTATGGATCAAACGAATCCTATTGCCGAGTTGACCAATAAAAGACGTCTTTCCGCTTTAGGACCAGGTGGATTATCACGTGACAGAGCAGGTATGGAAGTACGTGACGTCAATTCTAGTCACTATGGAAGAATCTGTCCGATCGAGTCTCCTGAGGGACCAAACATTGGACTTATTACCTCTCTTGCTAGTTATGCTAAAGTTGATGATTATGGCTTTATTATGACTCCTTATCGTAAGGTAGTTAATTCTAAGATTACTGATGAAGTCGATTATTTGACGGCTGATGAAGAAAATGACTTAATTATTGCGCAGGCAACAGTCGAAGTCGACGATGATAATATGATCGTCGAAAAACAGGCTCCAGCCAGATACCGTGGTGAGAATATTTTGACTCATCCAGAGCAAATTGACTATATCGATGTATCACCTCAACAGGTGGTTGCCGTTACAACTAGTTGTATTCCATTCTTGGAACATGACGATGCAACTCGTGCTTTGATGGGTGCTAATATGCAACGTCAATCCGTTCCATTATTAAAGGCGGAAGCACCATTAATTGGAACGGGTGTCGAATATGTGGCAGCTAGAGATTCTGGTGCCGTCGTCGTTTCCAAAGCTGATGGTATCGTCGAATATGTCGATGCGACAAAAATTGTCGTTAAAAATAAAACTGGTAAAGATACTTATTATTTATCGAATTTTGAAATGTCCAATGTTGGGACTTGTCAACATCATCGTCCAATTGTTAAAATTGGTCAGAAAATTGAACGTGGGACCATTTTAGCTGATGGACCAAGTACCGATAAAGGAGAACTTGCTCTTGGCAAGAATGTCGTCGTTGCGTTCATGACTTTCAATGGATATAATTATGAAGATGCCGTTATTCTAAATGAGAATTTAGTAAGAGACGACGTCTATACTTCGCTTCAACTAGAAGATTATCAGATGCAGTGTCGTGAAACTAAGTTGGGACCAGAAGAAATTACCCGCGATATTCCAAATGTCAGCGAAGAAGCTCGCAAGAACTTAGATGAAAACGGTATTGTTATCGTTGGTACTGAGGTTAAGGAAGGTGATATTCTAGTTGGTAAAGTAACGCCAAAGGGAATGGCTGAATTAACTTCTGAAGAAAAACTTTTACATGCTATTTTTGGTGAAAAGACCAGAGAAGTTCGTGATACATCACTTCGTGTTCCTCACGGAGGAGACGGAATTGTTCACGATGTCAAGATTTATTCTCGCAAAGAAAACGATGAACTACAAAGTGGGGTCAGCAAAGTAATTCGTGTTTATATTATTCAAAAACGTAAGATTCAAGTTGGGGATAAAATGGCTGGACGTCATGGCAACAAGGGAGTTATTTCCCTAATTCTTCCACAGGAAGATATGCCATATCTACCAGATGGAAGACCAGTCGATATTATGTTAAATCCACTTGGAGTTCCTTCACGTATGAATATCGGACAAATTCTAGAGTTACATTTAGGTATGGCAGCTAAGAAACTAAACATTCATATTGCCACACCAGTTTTTGATGGCGCTAAAACTAAAGATATCGAAGAGATGATGAAGGAAGCCGGAATGGATCCAGATGGTAAAACAGTTCTATACAATGGTCGAAATGGTGAACCGTTCGAAAACAGAGTTTCAGTTGGTGTCATGTATATGATCAAACTGCATCACATGGTCGACGATAAATTACATGCCAGAAGTACTGGACCATACTCTTTAGTTACGCAACAACCTCTTGGAGGAAAAGCTCAGTTTGGCGGACAAAGATTCGGCGAAATGGAAGTTTGGGCTCTTTATGCCTATGGCGCTGCCCATACCCTACAGGAACTATTAACCGTCAAATCTGACGATGTCATTGGTCGTGTTAAAGTTTACGAAGCAATTGTCAAAGGACAAGAAATCAATCAGGCCGGTGTTCCTGAGTCATTTAGAGTCTTAATGAAAGAATTCCAAGCCTTAGGATTGGACTTACATATTATCAATGATAATAATGAAGTTCTCGACCTAAAACAAATCGAGGAACAAGAGTACAAAGAAGATGTAAAATTATCGATCGATGAGTTAGAAACCGTCAATCTAGAAGCACCATTAAATAACGAAATACTTGCTCCTAGCGAATATGAAGATGAAGATCAAGAGGCAATCGATGAGGAGTTCAGTGATGTAAGTAGCCCCGAAGATAGTTATATAGATTTGGAAGGGGATGAGTTTTAATGATCGATGTAAATAAATTTGAAGCTTTAAAGATTGGGATTGCTTCACCAGATAAAATCCGTGAATGGAGTTATGGCGAAGTAAAAAAACCAGAAACAATTAATTATCGTACCTTAAGACCAGAGCGCGATGGATTATTCTGTGAGAAAATTTTTGGACCAACTAAAGATTTTGAATGTGCTTGTGGTAAATATAAACGTGTTCGATATAAAAATATTGTCTGTGATCGATGTGGTGTCGAAGTGACAAGAGCCAAAGTTAGACGTGAGAGGATGGGGCATATTGAACTGGCCTCTCCTGTTTCTCATATTTGGTTCTTTAAAGGAATTCCATCAAGAATGGGATTAGTTCTTGATATGAGTCCAAGAGAACTTGAAGAAGTACTATACTTCGTCAGTTATGTCGTTATCGATAAAGGTATTGCACCATTAGAAAATAAACAGACTCTATCCGAGAAAGAGTACCGTGCCTACTACGAAAAATACGGAACTGGCTTTACAGTTGGCATGGGTGCTGAAGCAATTAAGGAACTACTTAAGAGAGTTGATCTAGATAAAGATATAAATAGTCTTAAATCTGAGCTTGAGACAGCTCAAGGACAAAAGAGAATTCGTCTCATTAAAAGACTTGATGTTCTTGACTCATTTAAGAAATCCGAAAATCATCCTGAATGGATGATTATGGATTGTATTCCAGTCATTCCACCAGAACTAAGACCAATGATTCAACTAGATGGTGGGAGATTTGCAACGAGTGATTTAAATGACTTGTATCGAAGAGTGATTAATCGTAATAATCGTTTAAAGAAACTAATTGATTTAAATGCTCCAACGATTATTATTCAAAATGAAAAAAGAATGTTACAAGAAGCAGTTGATGCCTTATTCGATAATGGTCGACGCGGAAGAAGTGTCACTGGTGCGGGAAATCGTCCTTTGAAGTCCCTTTCAAGTATGCTTAAAGGTAAACAGGGAAGATTCCGTCAGAATCTACTTGGTAAGCGTGTCGACTATTCAGGACGTTCAGTTATCGTCGTCGGACCAAATTTAAAGATGTATCAATGTGGTTTGCCAAAAGAAATGGCTCTTGAATTATTCAAGCCCCATGTCATCAATGGACTTGTCAAAAGAGATATCGCTCACAATATCAAAGCTGCTAAGAAATTAATTGACAATAGAGATGAAGTAGTATGGGATATCGTCGAAGATGTTATCAAAGAGCATCCGGTTTTATTGAATCGTGCTCCAACGCTTCACCGTCTAGGAATTCAAGCTTTCGAACCAAAATTAATTGGTGGTAAAGCGATTAGATTACATCCATTGGTATGTACGGCTTTCAATGCCGACTTTGACGGCGATCAAATGGCTGTTCATGTTCCATTATCTGAAGAGGCTTGTTCCGAAGCTAGAATTCTAATGCTTGGTGCGAACAACATTCTTCATCCGAAAGATGGTAGTCCGATAGTTACACCTAGCCAAGATATGGTTTTAGGTAATTACTATTTGACGACAGAAAAGAAAGGTCTAAAAGATGAAGGTCGAGTATTTAGAAACTCTAACGAAGCGATTATGGCCTATGAACGTCGAGAATTAGCGCTACATACCAGAATTTGTGTGCCGGTAGATTCATTTAAGTATAAATTATTTACCGAAGGACAAAAAGGTAAGTATCTAGTTACAACGATTGGGAAATTAATTTTTAATGAAATCTTACCTGATTCTTTTGCTTATATTAATGAACCAAGTGATGAGAATATTCAAAATATTACTCCTAATAAGTACTTTATTGAAAAGGGTAAGAATCTTAAAGAAGAAATTATTAAGATGGATCTTGTTAAACCATTTGCTAAAAGTACTTTAGAAAGTATTATTGCTCAGATATTCAAACGTTACAAGACAACCGAAACTTCTATCATGTTGGATCGACTTAAGGATTTGGGATTTAAGTATTCGACAGTCGCCGGCATTACAGTTTCAATTAGTGATGTTAAAGTAAGTGCGAATAAACCTAAAATAATTGAGGATAGCAAAAAGTTAGTCGAAACAATTAACAAGCAGTATACTCGTGGTCTAATAACAGAAGAAGAGAGATTTAATAAAGTTATCAGTATTTGGGAAACAGCTAAGTCAGATGTTCAAAAAGAACTTGAAAGTTATGCTAAAACTGATGTTGATAATCCAATCTTTACGATGATGAATTCTAAAGCTCGTGGAAATATTTCTCAATTTACTCAACTTGCTGGTATGCGTGGTATTTTTAGTAAACCTAATGGTGAATTAGTCGAAATACCTATTATTTCATCATTGAGAGAAGGATTATCAGTTTCAGAATTCTTCTTGTCGACTCATGGAGCTAGAAAAGGTAGTGCCGATACGGCATTAAAGACTGCTGATTCAGGATATTTGACGAGAAGATTAGTCGATGTCAGTCAAGATATCATTGTCAAAGAAGATGACTGTGGCACTGATTTTGGTGTCGTCGTCAGTGAATTTATCAACGATAAGGATGGATCAGTAATTGAGAAATTATACGATCGAATTATCGGAAGATTTACCAACAAAAAAGTAATTCATCCAGTTACTAAAGAGATGATTGCTGATAAGTTAGAACTTATCAGTGAAAGTATTGCTGAAAAGATTATTAATGCTGGTATTAAAGAAATAGAAATTAGATCCAGTTTAACTTGTAAGACCGAACGTGGTGTTTGTCGCAAATGCTATGGTCGTAATCTAGCGACTGGTAATGTAGTCGAAGTTGGCGAAGCAATCGGTGTTATGGCCGCTCAATCAATTGGCGAGCCAGGAACACAGTTGACGATGAGGACTTTCCATACCGGTGGTGTGGCTGGTGGCGAAGATATTACCCAAGGTCTTCCTCGTGTTCAAGAATTATTTGAAGCAAGGACTCCCAAGGGTAAAGCGACGATTGCCGAAATCAGTGGTAAAGTTGTTGCTATTGAAGAAGATCATGGCAAGTTTAAGATCAGTATTAAAAACGATCTTGAAACGAAAGACCATGTTACTAATTATGGTTCTAAGCTACGTGTCAGCAAAGGCAATTTTGTCAGTCCTGGAGATAAGTTAACAGAAGGAGCCGTTAGTCCAAAAGAACTTTTAACAGTAACTGATCCGATTACAACTCAAGAATACTTATTAAAAGAAGTACAACACGCTTATCGTAGTCAAGGTGTTGAAATCAGCGATAAACATATTGAAGTTATTGCGAGACGCATGATTTCTAAAATGAGAGTTATCGATTCTGGAGATACACAACTTTTACCAGGTTCTTTGATAAACTTTCAAGAATTTACCAATAGCAATAAAGAAGTAATTATTCAAGGTAAAAGACCAGCAACTGGTAAACCAGTCCTATTTGGAATTACTAAAGCCTCACTTGAGACAGATTCCTTCTTGTCAGCAGCTTCTTTCCAAGAGACGACAAGAATCCTTACTGATGCAGCAATTAAAGGAAAAATTGATCATTTACAAGGATTAAAGGAAAATGTTATTGTCGGTAAATTAATTCCAGCTGGTACTGGATTAAAGAGATATCAAAATATTAGTTATGATTTAGAAAGTCAATTTATTGAAGATGAACCATTGGAAGTTCTTGAAGAAGAATTCATGGCTTAAAGGTAGGGGGGTTGATTGAATTGAAGTTAAATAATCGCGGCTGGGGTTTAGGAATAATGATTCTTTTTACCTTGCTGTTGATAACTTTACTATTGTTTATCAATACCCTTGGTAAAAGAATTGGATTCTAATAAAAAAATATAAAGAGACTATAGAGAATATAGTCTCTTTTTTATATAGAAAATACGGTTTTTTTGCTTTAATCAAATGTAATAAAAAGTGCAAAATAATTAGAGGTATGATATAATTTATTAAGAAGGTAATGAATTGGAGATGATATTGTGAAAAAGAGTATCACGGATTATGAATTAAGTAATAAAAAAGTAATTATTAGATGTGATTTTAATGTTCCAATCAAAGATGGAAAGATTGTCGATGACAATAGAATCGTCATGAGTTTAGAAACAATAAAATATGCTCTATCTAAGGGGGCTAAGGTGATCCTTTTATCACATTTAAGAACCGTAGAAAAAGAAGCAGACAAGAAAGCTAATGACTTGTATCCAGTTAGTGTCAGATTGAGTGAGTTATTAGAACAAGATGTCTATTTTAGTGATTATACAAGAGGTGAAAAGTTAGAAAAAATAGTTAATGAATTAAAAAATGGCGAAGTATTATTGATTCAAAATACTCGTTATGAAGATGTTCCAAAAAAGTTAGAAAGTAACAATGATTTAGAATTAGCTAAATACTGGGCTAGTTTAGGGGATATCTTTATCAATGATGCTTTTGGAACAATTCATCGAAAACATGCCTCTAATGTTGGAATAGGCCAGTTCTTACCCAATGGGATCGGTTTTTTAATCGCTCGTGAACTTGAGTTTTTAAGTAAACTTAATAATCCAGAACGACCATTTGTCGTCATTATGGGTGGTGCCAAAGTCAGTGATAAGATTAAGGTAATTGAGAACTTGGTAAAAAAAGCTGATCACTTACTGATTGGTGGAGCGATGGCTTTTACCTTTCTAGTTGCTAAAGGAATAAAAGTTGGAAAAAGTATTGTCGATGTAGAAAGTATCGATTTCTGTAAGAGGATGCTAAAGGAATATAGTGAAAAGATTGTTATTCCAGTTGATGCCAACGTTTCTCCAGAAATGTCTGAAATGTCATTTAATCGAATTGTCAAGGTGGAAAATATCAAAGACAATGAAATGGGTTTAGATATTGGGCCAGATACGATCAAGTTATTTTCGAGTGTTTTAGAGCATGCCAAAACTATTTTTTGGAATGGACCATTAGGAGTTTATGAATATTCTAAATACGCAGTAGGTACTAAAAAAGTAATTGAAAGGTTAATTAATTTAGATGCAGTAACTATACTAGGTGGTGGCGATATAGTGGCAGCTTTTGATAGATTCAACTATTTAGATTGTGTTACTTATGCCTCGACCGGAGGTGGAGCTACTCTTAAATACCTAGAAGGTAAACCATTGCCTGGACTTGAATTAATTGAAGAGGTCGAGACTCATCATGAAGAATCTTAAAAGGAATGCTATTCTACTATTAATAATTACCATCGTGGTTTTGTTTTTTATCCTTAAAGATGATTTTCCTAGTATTATCGCTACCTTATCCAAAGTTAATGTTGGGTGGATCTTCATTGTCCTTACTTTTGCCTTTTTATATTATTTTTTCCGTAGTTTATCGATTTATAATTTACTAAAGAAGTATCATGAGGACTTCTCATTTAAAAAAATACTTCAATTAATGATGGTTATGCAGTTTTTTAATGGTGTTACACCCTTTTCTAGTGGTGGTCAACCATTAACAGTCTATATGCTTAAGAAAGATGGAGTTAAAGTATCGACTGGGACAAATGTAATCCTGCAGGATTTTATTCTGTATCAGTTAGCTTTAGTAACCTATGGAGTAGTGGCTATCATATTAAACTTGAAATTCCACTTTTTAAATAATGATTCGCTTTTGAAATCCTTGGTTGCGATTGGTTTTGCTACTAATTCCTTCATTGCTATCGCGCTTTTAATTATTTCAACAGCCAAGGGATTTACTAAGAAGGCTCTGAGATTTCTGATTAAAACTCTCTCTAAAATTAAAATAATTAAAAATCGTGAGAAGACATTAGAAAAATATTCAAATAGTTTAGATAATTTTTATGAAAATGCTAAATTTTTAAAGAAACAAAAAGGCATATTTTTAAGATCTTATTTATATACTCTTTTAGGTTTAACTTGTTATTATGGTATTCCTACCTTTATCTTGTTTAGTATGGGTAACTTCTTAAGTATCAATTTTATGGAAGCAATTGTTGGTAGTGCCTATGTCTTTATTATTGCCTCATTTATTCCAATACCTGGTTCTACTGGTGGAATTGAATTTGCTTTTATGAGTATTTTTGGTAATTTTATTGGGGGTGCAACTTTAGGGACAGAACTTCTGATTTGGAGATTTATAACTTATTATTTGATAGTGATAATAGGAGCAATAATCTTTATCTATATATCTAAGGAAGGTGAAATAAAAAATGAGAATAGGGTTGTTTAGCGATAACTATCCACCACAAGTAAGTGGGGTGTCGACAAGTGTTTTCATGTTGAAAAAAGCTTTAGAAAAAAGGGGACATGTCGTCTATGTTGTCACGACGAGTATCAATAGTAGTACCAAGTACAGTCTTGAAGAAAATGGTCGAGTTTTAAAAATACCAGGAATTCCAACGGGTATCTATGATTATCGATTAACGGGTGCCTATCCGATGAGAATGATTAATACAATCAGAAAATGGCATTTGGATGTCATTCATTCCCAGACTGAATTTGGAATTGGGATGTGTGCTCGAGTTATATCTAAGCAATTTAATATTCCTTTAGTACATACCTATCATACAATGTATGAAGATTATGTCCATTACATTACCAAGGGACATTTTAATAATATCAGCAAAAAGATTGTCGAGTATTTAACCTTATTTTATTATGAAAAAATACCAGAAATTATTGTTCCTACTAAAAAAACTTACAATTTATTTAAGTTTAAGTACAATATCGACAGTAACATCAATATTATTCCGACTGGTATTGAAATTGAACGATTCTATCGAGAAAACGTCAATGCTTCGGATATTAAGAAGTTGAAAGAGGAGCTTTGCTTGACGGCTAAAGATTTTATCGTTCTTTATGTCGGTAGAATTGCTGCTGAAAAAAATATTGTCTTTTTAATTGAGTCTCATCGGGATTTAATTAAAAGTTGCCCAAATATGAAAATGGTTATCGTCGGTGATGGTCCAGATAAAAGCAAATATGAAGATTTAGTTCACAAGTATCATTTAGAGAATTCGATTATTTTTACTGGTAAAGTAATGTGGAGTAGGATTCCGTTATACTACTCTTTAGCCGATGTCTTTGTGACGGCATCAGTAACTGAAACTCAAGGTCTTACTGTGATCGAAGCTATGGCTTCTGGAACGATGCCCATTTGTATCAATGATGAAAGTTTTAATACGACCGTGGTCGATAGCTTGAATGGTTATATCTTCAACAATAAGCGAGAATATAAAGAAAAATTATTGCAAGTTTATCGTGAACCAGAAACAGTAAAAAAATTATCTAAACAGGCTAGAATCAATGCTGAGAAATTTAGTTCAAAATATTTTGCCGAACAAGTATTAGATGTTTATCGAAGAGCCATCGAAAACAATAAGGAAAAATTTGATTTAATCTCAAAAATTTCTAGTGTTTTAAAAAGGAATTCCAAATGAAGAAAGTTGTTATTGCTAATTTTAAATCGAATTTATCAAAGGATGATATTATTAATTATATTGAACAGATCAAGGCTAACAATTTCTCTAATTTAGATTTAGTTTTTTGTCCTAGTGCTGTCTATTTAAACTACTTCATTGAGGGTGGTCTTAAAACAGGAAGTCAGGATGTTTCAGTTTTTAAGTCAGGTAGTTATACGGGAGAAGTTAATGCTCTTCAATTAAAAGACTTAGGTGTTGATTATTCCATCGTCGGCCATAGTGAAAGAAGAAAATATTTTGATGAAGAAAATTATTTGGCTAGTAAGATTACTAATTTGATAGTAGCCAACATAACCCCTGTTTTATGTATTGGTGAAACACTTAATGATCGAGAAAAAGGTCTTACTAAATCCATTATCGAAAAGCAACTTGATGATTCTTTCATTGAAATTAATAATATAGACATCAATAAAATTATTATTGCCTATGAACCAGTTTGGGCAATTGGTACCAATATTATACCAACTAATGAAGAGATTGAAGAAATGGTTATTCATATTCAAAATTATATTCGTTTAAAATATGATGCCAGTGTCAAAATTATTTATGGTGGAAGCGTCAATCAAGAAAATATTCTTGACTTAAAGCTGCTTCCTAACTTAAATGGATACCTAATTGGTGGATCATCACTCCATGTCGACGAGTACATTGAATTGTTAAAAAAACTCGATTTTGACTCAAGTAATATTATTTGAGTCTTTCTTATCGACATTAGATACTCTTTTTAGACAAACCTTGACATAATTAGTGCTTTTTATCTCTGTTCATTATTCTTGACATGTTATATAATATAACTATCGTGGTAGTATGTAGTGGTGGATGAGAGGAGAAAAAATGAAAAATAAATCACGAGTACTAGTAGTAGATGATAATACGCAGTTGGTGGAAATGATCAAGGAGTATTTTAGCAACCATGACAACATTGAGGTGTCACTTGTTGCTTACGATGGAGAAGAAGGTCTTAAGTTAATACGTAATAATCAAAATGATTATGATGTTATTATTTTGGATCTGATTATGCCGAAAAAGGATGGTCTATATGTCTTGGAGGAAATAAATAAAATGGAATTATCCAAAAAGATTATTGTATTGACTTCCTATAATACTCAGGATATCATTAGGCAAGTATCAGAATATGGAGTTAATTATTTTATTCTAAAACCATTTGAGTTATATGATTTGGAAAAGAAAATCATGGATTGTACAACCAATGTGAAGAAAAGTAATAAAACGATTGATTTGTATTATAACAATTTGCAGATTTCAATTACTAAGATTCTTCACGAGTTAGGAGTTCCTTCGCATATTAAAGGATATCAATATATCAGAGAGGGAATAAGTATCATCTATAATCGACCAGAGGTTATTGGTGGGATTACCAAGGAGTTATATCCGGATATTGCCACTAAGTTTAATACGACGGTATCGCGAGTGGAACGTGCTATTAGACATGCCATTGAAGTCAGTTGGAATCGAGGAAACTGGGAGTTAATGGAAGATATCTTTGGACACAGCGTTGATATTGATAAAGCCAAACCGACTAATTCAGAATTCATTGTCACGGTCGCTGATAAGTTAAGATTGGAGTTTTGTAAAGCTGGAACACATTAGACTGAAGTTTAGTCTTTTTTTATGCACAAAAAAAAGACTAAAAGTTTAATTCACTTTCAGTTTTCTCAATATTATTAACTTGAGATGGTTTATTTTGAGGTTGAACTTTTCGAACTTTCAAATTATAAATAGTTGGATTAATGACTAAGTCAAACTCACCAATGTATTGAATGATAGTACTGTTATAACCAAGTTTAATATCGTTCATTCCAACATACCTTGGCATTTTATTAGTCATAAAATCTCCAGTTACACCATTTAAATTCAAATACTGATACCCCTTCTCTGAATATTCTTTGATCAGTTCCCATTTCATTAGGTAATTAGAATTAAAAGCACTGTATTGTTTATCAAAACCATCGATCAATAAATTAATACCATTCTTATATTTAATGACGATACATCCACCAATAACTATTCCTTCGGGATGCTCTTTAGATAGTTTGGTTGCTAGAATAATATTACTTTTAAAATTATTTAGAGCTTTGTCGGATTCCATCTTCATATTAATTACTTTTCGTTTGTCATTTTCCTTACTATCTGGCTGCTGAATTAAATCTTTTAATTTATCATTTAGGGTCAGTTCATTATTGTATGCTTCCTGCGATCTAATAATAAAGTTTTTGGTATTGATACGTGAATAATAGATATCAATCATATTTTTTTTCTCAAAAGTATGATATAATTCTTGGTAATACTCTTTAGAGCGATTATGTTTCTTTTTGATAAATTCAAATATCTTAGTAACATCTAAGTTATCTTCATTTTTAAAGATTTCGACACCCATCTTTTCAGCTCTTTTAATTCGGTTTCGAACATTTTTCTCCAAACTTTCGAACAATTCCTGATAGTTTGGACTTAGCTTAACAAAAGCATTGTTCCTTGGTTTCATCGTCTCAAAGAGATTATTAAAACCTAAATGTGTAAAGTCATTATTTTTTAAAGTACCAATAATAAGTTCGGCATGTTTATTGGCATAGACAACTTTTCCATCATTATTTAACTCGTTTAGAATAACAGGGGGATCGATTTTTAAAAAGATAAATCGTTGTTTTCCTAATAATCTTTTTAAACCAATGGCAATTTCTTTAACTAGTTCTTTATCGGTGTAATCAATTAAAAAACCTCTTGGAGCATAAGCATACTTGTAGGTCATACCAAAATTTTTATATAAAATTAACGATGCTCCAACTAAAGCATTATTATCATCTCTAAAACCAATATAGTGGGTATTAAATCCGAATCTTTTCATGACGTTGGCGTATTCTATTGTCTGATAAAAATTTCCATATTTATGATTTGAGGCATAATCATTATAAGTAACGTCATCTAATGTTACAATTTTCATATGTCGCCCTCCATATTCTTTACTTTATTATAGCATATTATTATATTGGCAACAACTATAATTTAAATTATATGAATGTAAAAAAAAGTTAAGTTTTCAACTTAATCTTTTATTTTTTTTAACAATCTAATTTTCTTCTAGCACTTAAAATATGAATATATTGATTATTTGGTGTACTTGGTTCGAATTCTTGAATTTCAACTTTTGGACCAAAGTTATTTAGGATTTGTTGTCTTAAAATTTTTAATTTCATAGTTTTGTCGAATTTATCTTGATCACTATTGGTACCACATGAACCTATTACAATTGATTTCCAATAACATTCGCTAGTCATAAATTTTAAATAATCCTCTTTGCTGACAACTGGTAATTGAGTAATAAAAGTTCTAACATTATTAAGATTATTTGGAACACTTATTTTACTATTAATGGTTTCAACCTTAGCTGGGAAATCCTTATCAAATGGTGTCATTGCTAAAACTTTATCATGATATGTCAATAAATATTCAGTAACTGTATCTAAGCATCCTTTCCCTAATTCAGCGACAAATCCCTCTTTATCGATAAGTCCTAGATTATTTACTTTTTGAGCATAGATTGCTAATAATTCTCTTTGTTTAAGTAATCAAAATAAGAAATCCTTATAATTTTTAATTAGCAATGTACTTTTTTTCATTCCACTTACCTGTTTAAATTGTGCATACAGCATAAATAATTAGTATTATCAAACATATAGTTTTTTCTCCTTCTTGACTTTTTATTATAGGCTTTAGCAATTAATTTGCCAATTCAATTTTATTTTTTCCTTGGTAAGAATCTCTTCTTACTAATTCTTTATCGATATCGTTTAGAACACAAAACTTTTTTAAGAGCCAAGTAGGTTCCACCAAGTCATCTTTTTTAGGATCAGAAGTTATTCGATTAATAACAATTTTGGGATCTAACAATTCTAATTGATCAGAGACTATCTCGATATATTCATCTTTAGTTAAAAGTTTAAATTTCTCCTTTTGGAATAGTTTATCTAGTTCGGTATCTTTGATAATGTGGAGCATATGGATTTTAATACCTTGAATATCCAAGGTATTCAACAACTTGACAGTTTCAATCATCATTTCTTTAGTTTCGTAAGGAAGACCATCAATAATATGCACAACTACATTGATCTCTCTTTTTCTTAAGTTTTTAACCATCTTGGTAAAACATTCTAAATCATGACCACGATTGATCAGCTTTAAAGTTTTTTCATGGATTGATTGCAGTCCCAACTCGATCGTCAAGTAAGTTCTTTTCGATAAAGCTTCTAAGTAATCTAAAACCTCATCGGTGATAGCATCAGGACGAGTAGCAATGTTTAAGCCGATAACATTATCTAATTTTAAAATAATTTCATATTTTTCTTTCAAAATATTTAAAGGAGCATAAGTATTGGTATTCGCTTGGAAGTATCCAATATATTTACTTTTAGGCCATTTTTTTTCGATGATTGCCTTGACATTATTAAATTGAGCAATTAAATCTTGATTTTTATCTCCGGCGAAATCTCCACTACCTAGTTTTGAACAATAAATACATCCACTTTTGTTATTCTCCTTATTAGGACAAGAAAAGTCGGCATTTAAACTCACTTTAAATACCTTGCTGTCAAATTTATGTCGATAAAAATAGTCTAAGGTATGATATCGTTTATTAGAGTCTGAATACTTAAAATTATTCATGTCAATCACCACAAATTATTATAGCATACTTTAATTTTATCTGTTATAATCAATAATAGAGGAATCGTATTTATGAACAAGAAAAGAATTAAATTTAAGAAAAGTAGTATCATTTTCATATCGATAATTTTATTAATACTTCTAATTGAATTTGTCAATCCGGTTTTTCTTTATCGGAAATATCGTTTATCAAAAATAGATTATTCAGATTCAGCCATTGTCAGTATTATCGATCATGGATTATATAATAAAGTTTTGAAATTGGGACATAATAAGACGCTGGATGAAGTAGTAAAAAGTAAAGATTATAAAGATAATAATTATGTTTATTATATTGAGATAGATTATGTTAAACAGCAAAATTTTACTAGTAACGTCAATAATTTATTAGGATTAAAATATACTGTTCAAGATATAAATTATATTAATGAAATTGCTGATAATGACGATATTACCTTTCTTTTAAACCATGATTATGTTAAAAATATCAGTGAATACTTAAAATACGATTATGCTAAAGTAACTAGTCTTGATCGTTATCTTGCTTATAAAAAAGAGTTTGGGTATTCATATGAAGAAACAGTGACAAGAGTCAATATCGGACTGGATAATACCTATTATACCAACTACAATCAAATTGAAGATTTTTCTTTATCAGTATTGGTTAACAAATATAATGGTTTAGATAGCAATTATGTACCTGATGATTTAATTAAAGTGGAAACAGCGTATGCAGTCGATACCAAGCAAAAATTAAGCGGAGAAGCTTTGGAAGCCTTTAAAAAGATGGCTGATGATATGAAAGAGCAAGAACTATATATTTTAATTAATTCGGGGTATCGGGATTATGATTATCAGCAAACAGTCTATAATAATTATCTTAAGTCTTACGGAAAGTCATATGCTGAAAAGTATGCTGCTCATCCGGGATTTTCTGAGCATCAAACTGGGCTTGCCGTCGATATTAAAGCTAAAAATAGTGATACTTTTAAGGGGACAAAAGAATCTAAATGGTTGATTGGTAATGCTTATAAGTATGGTTTTATCTTAAGGTATGATAAAGACTATGAAGACGTCACCGGCTACAGTTATGAACCATGGCATTATCGTTATCTTGGTAAAGACTTAGCAAAGAAAGTTTTCGATAGTGAACTTACTTACGATGAATATTATATTCGCTATTTAGATAAATAAAGTACTTGTCTAAATAAAAGAAATCTATTATACTATACGTATCTTAATTATTTTGAAGGGGTAGTAGTAAATTTATTGTCGGAAAGAGAGTTAGTGATTGGTGAAAACTAATGGCAGGAATTTATGAACTTACTTTCAAGTTAATAATCGGTTACTTCCGTTATAAGTACTTAAGTTGTGTGATACATAAATTAAGGTGGTACCACGAATAATTTTCGTCCTTATAATTAAGGACGTTTTTTTATAAAGGAGGATCTATGAAACAAGCATTAATTTTTATCTTTTCTTTCATAATTGTTTATTTAATTTATCTTTTTACGGTGATTCTAAAAGCTAAGAAATTTAATGTTTATAAAGTACCGATCGAAGTATATTATTTGATACAAAAATATAAGTTAGATATGGAAAAAATCAATTATCGAAGGTTTTTAAATGTCATTGCACTTGTTATGGCTTTTAATAGTTCAATATCAATTACGATTGTCAGTTTTATTAAAAGTATTATTTTGCAGATTTTTTTGGGATTATTGATCCTAATACCACTTACAATTATAGTCTTTAATTTATTTGGGGCATATTTTAAAAAGAAGGGGATGATTAAAAATGGTTAATATCAAAAAGATCGAAAATAAATGGCAGCAGTATTGGAAAGAACATGAAACTTTTAAAGCCATTAATGATTCTAATAAACCTAAATACTATTATTTGGCAGAATTTCCTTATCCATCTGGAGCTGGTTTGCATGTTGGTCATACGAGGAGTTACACAGCCCTTGATGCGATGTCAAGAAAAAAAAGGATGATGGGATATAATGTGTTGTTTCCAATTGGATGGGATGCTTTTGGATCTCCCGCTGAACAATATGCTATTAAACATCATATTCATCCTAGAGATGCTGTCAAAGAGAATATTGTTACTTATAAGAAACAGATTGAATCTTTAGGGATATCTTTTGATTGGAGTCGTGAATTTTCAACAGCTGATCCAGAATATTATAAATGGACACAATGGCAATTCTTGCAATTTTTTAAGCATGGAATGGCTTATAAAGCTAAGAAAGCTATTAACTGGTGTCCAAATTGTAAAACAGGATTATCTAATGAAGATGCCGCAGGTGGAGTATGCGAGAGATGTGGAACTAAAGTTGTTCAAAAAGAAAAAGAACAGTGGTTATTGAGAATGACTGAGTATGCTGAAAAGTTAATTGATGGTTTAAATGAAACTGATTTTCAGGAAAAAATCAAACTTGCTCAAATTAATTGGATTGGTAAAAGTACTGGGGCTGAAATCGATTTTTCAATCGTCAATAGTGAAGAAAAATTAAAAGTATTTACGACGAGGCCTGATACTATTTATGGAGTAACTTTCATGGTTATTGCACCTGAACATCCGATTCTTGAAGTAATGAAAGATAGCATTGATAATTATCAGGAGATTGTCAAATACCAAAATAAAGCTAAAGAGAAATCAGAATTTGAAAGAATTGAATTAGCGAAAGAGAAGACTGGTGTTAGAATTGATGGTTTAAAAGCTCTTAATCCGCTTTCTAATCGTGAAATCGAAGTTTGGGTTGCTGACTACGTGATGATGGGTTATGGGACAGGAGCTATTATGGCTGTTCCGGCTCATGATGAAAGAGATTATGAGTTTGCAAAAAAATTCAACATCCCAATTGTCGAAGTAATCAGTGGTGGGGGTATTGCCAAAGCACCTTATATTGGCGATGGAGTAATGATTAATTCCGATCTTTTAAATGGTATTGATAATAAAAAAGAAGCTATCGAAAAAATGATTGATTATCTTGAAAAAAACAAAATTGGTGTTCGCAAGACTAATTATCGTTTACAAGATTGGATTTTTTCTCGTCAACGTTTCTGGGGGGAACCAATTCCGCTAGTTCATTGCGAAAAATGTGGTTGGGTAGCTGTACCTGAAGAAAGTTTACCAGTAACTTTACCAGATGTCGTTAATTATGAACCAACTGAAAATGGTGAAAGTCCACTTGCCAATATTAAAGAGTGGGTGGATACTACTTGTCCAAAATGTGGTGGTCATGCCACTCGCGAAACCGATACAATGCCTAACTGGGCAGGATCTAGTTGGTATTATTTAAGGTATATGGATCCTCATAATAGTCACGAATTTGCTTCTCTTGATGCCATGAAATACTGGGGCATGGTCGACTATTATAATGGTGGAATGGAACATGCCACCAGACATTTATTGTATGCTAGATTCTGGTATCGATTCCTATATGATCATGGATTAGTACCAAACAAAGAACCATTTAAGAAGCGTGTTGCTCATGGTATGGTCTTAGGTGAAGATGGACAAAAGATGAGTAAGTCTAGAGGTACAACTATTAATCCTGATGAGGTTGTCGAAGAATATGGAGCTGACGCTCTAAGATGTTATCAAATGTTTATGGGTGACTATGAAAAGGAAGTAATTTGGAACGAAAATGGCTTAAAAGGTTGTCGTCGTTTCCTAGAACGTTTAATAAGACTAGCTGATAAGTTAAACGATAGCGTTGAAGTAACTAAAGAATTAGAAAATATTATCAATAAAACTATTAAAAAAGTTGGCGATGATATTGACACCATGAAGTATAATACAGCCGTGTCTTCAATAATGATTCTTTTAAATGAAATGGAAGAATATGAAACTATTTCTAAAAAGGATTATCGAATTCTTCTTCATCTTTTAAATCCTATTGCACCTCATATTACTGAAGAATTAAACGAAATTAATAACTTAGGTACACCATTATGTGAGTCAAGCTGGCCAGTTTATGATGAGAACAAATTAATTGATCAGAACTTTGATGTGGCTGTTCAAGTTAATGGTAAGTTACGTGGTACGATTAGCATTACTCCAGCAACAACTGAGGAAGAAATGAAAGCTTTGGCTATGAAAGAAGATAATGTTCTTAAGAATATTGAAGGAAAGGAAATAGTCAAGATCATTGTTATTAAAGGAAAAATAATTAATATTGTTGTAAAATAAAAGCACCAATTAATAAGTAACCTCTGGTTGAGGTACTTTATAAAAGTGCTTTTTCTTTATTTTAATAAAAATAAATTTATAGCGATTTAATACTTATACCTTGATAGTAGTGCTTGAGAATGCCTTCGTAACTGCTACCATTATTAGCCATACCATTAGCACCATACTGACTCATTCCAACTCCATGACCATAACCTCTGGTAGTAAAATTAACACCACCACTAGTTACTTCAATATCAAAATCAGCTGATCTTAAACCAAAAAGATTTCTAATATCAATTCCAGTGTAAGTATTAGTTCCTATTTGAATACTGCTAATTCGATTACTGGAATTTTTACTTAAAATAGCAAATTCGGTATTTTCGTCAATTGTAATTCCAAGAATATTAGTCAGTTCATTGAAATCTTTATTGATCGTTCTTAAATAACTGGATGCTGTCAAATCGTAGGGACTGCTGACACTTTTTAAATATGGTATCGAATAGCCCCAAACATTGACGGCGTCTTCCGTATATCCATTACTGGTCGAGTGATAGACAGCATCAATTATTTCGCCGTTATAAGTCATATATAATCCTTTAGTATCGTTGACAGCACTTTTAATTTTATTGTAATAAGTATTATAACTTCCTCCCCACATATTTTTTAATTGGTTGTTATCTTTATATTCTTGGGTTTGTGAGGTATCAGTTAACTTTTTATTTTGTTTGATAAATCTTAGAGTATAGCTTCTAGCTACAACAGCTTGGGCTTTTAGAGCTTGGGTATTAAATGAGGCTGGCATTTCAGCAGCGACGACACCAATTAAATATTCTTCTAATTCAATATTTAAAATACTGTCACTACTGCGATATACCGTAACCATCGTTTTATTTTCAACTACTTCTGTTTTGGGAGGTTCCTCGACCTTTGGAGGAGTTTCTACCTTTGGTGGATTAGTACTGGAGGTACTTGGAGTTTGATTTTGATTACTGTTAGTACTAGACTTATTACTTGTTTCGCTTTTCTTACTGGTTGCTGTATTATCTTTAGTTGTTTTGCTTGAAGAAACTTCTTCTTTAATGACTGGCTTTTCATCTTTGATAATAATTTCGGTTTTACTATCAATTTTATCCTTGACATAATTATTTAATATCACCTTATCGACATAAGTATAATTATTATCTACCTTAGCATAATTTTGCACACTATTGTTGATAAAAATAGTCGCTAAAATATAGCCACCAACAATTAAAACAATTTTAGTACCATTAAAAATAATCTTATTCTTCAATATATAATCCTTGATGTTGCCGATGATTCCTTTCTTCTTTTTAGAATGACTAATACTGGCAAATTCATAATTATAATTTAAGTAAAGAAATAAAACTTCTTCATGACTAACTTTTCTTACCATATACTTTTCTATCATATTATTATTGTTGGTTAAATAAAAAAATATATGTAGAAAATATCTTTTAATTTGACATAAAATTTTTAATATTATATAATTATTTTAGGTTAAGTGTAGAAAGGTAACTAATTATGGAACGAAAAATTACTCTAGAATTACTAAAATGGAAAAAAGACTTACTTAGGAAACCATTATTATTGTATGGAAGTAAACAAGTTGGAAAAACATTTGCAGTTATCGACTTTGGAACCAAAGAGTATAAAAATATTGCTTATTTCAATACTACTAATAATAAAGAAATAGTCAATATCTTTAAAAAGGAAAAAAATCTTGATAAAGTAATTTTAAAATTAGCACTTCTATCGGGGGAAAGTATTTTTCCTAACGATACTTTAATTGTATTAGATAATGTCAACGATATCGACATTGTCAAAGGTGTAAAATTATTTGGTAAAGACAAAAATGATTACCATATGATTATGATTACTTCTTTAAGGGAAAATTTGATGAAGTTTAAGGGTGAAGAACTACAGTATCGAGCAATGTTTCAATTAGATTTTGAAGAGTATTTGACAGCCCTTGATAAGAAGGATTTAGTTGAATACATTAAAGATTCTTTTAATAGCAATAAACCGATGGCTTTTCATTCTGTAGCACTCGACTTGTATTATGATTATTTAGTAAGTGGAGGATATCCGGAAGTAGTGAAAGCAACTATTGATAAAGAAAATGATTTATATATTAATGCTCTTAAACAAAAAATTATCGATACGATAAAAAAAGAATTTAACAGTATGGATAATTTAGTTGATATCACGAGGAATAATGAAATTTTTTCTTCTCTTCCGTATCAGTTACTAAAAGAAAATCGTAAGTTTCAATATGGTTTGATCAAATTGGGAAGTCGAAGTAAGGATTATGATCCAGCTATTGATTATTTAGTAGCTAATAATTTTATTAATAAAAGTTATCGTATTACTGAAGCGAAGAGTCCGCTTACTAGTTGTCGTGACAAGGAGAGTTTTAAGCTATATCTTAATGATTCTGGACTTTTATATTCATCAATGCACGTTAATAAGGTTAAGTTTATGACTGATGACAATATTAAGAATATTCTAATTGAAAATAATTTGGCTAATATTTTATCCAATTTAGGTTATGGATTGTGTTATTACCAGTCAGAAGGCAAAGCTGAACTTAGTTTTGTTATTCAAAATAGAATGGGGAAGATTATTCCTATTGAAATAATTAATAAGAATTTATCAAAAGCCAAGTCTTTAACTTTATTTATGAATAAATTTACAATTGGAGAGGCAATTCGAATTACTGAGGATAATTTTTCACGCAAAAAAGGGATCAGATATTTGCCTCTCTACGCTATGTTCTGCCTCAAAGATCTTTAATTTATTGTTATAGATACAGAAATTAAAAAGATAAATTTTATGATAACTTATACTTAAAAATTTTAAATAGTTAGTTGTGGAAGCAACTAATTTTTTAATAAAAAGGTAGGTATTTTCATAAAATAGAGAGATTGACATTTTAAGTATTGGTTGTATAATTGAGGTTAGCAATTAAAGATAAGGGAGGATCAATGCTAAAGTTAAAAAATATTACAAAGACCTATAAGACAGCTAGTTTTTCGCAACATGCTTTAGACAATATCAGTTTAGAATTTAGAAAAAGTGAGTTTGTTTCCGTTCTTGGACCATCTGGTAGTGGGAAAACGACACTTTTAAATATTATTGGTGGATTAGATCGTTACGATAGTGGAGACTTGATAATCAATAACAAATCAACCAAAAATTTTCGTGATCGTGATTGGGATAGTTACCGCAATAATTGTATTGGTTTTATCTTTCAAAGCTACAACTTAATTAGTCATATTAGTGTCATTGAAAATATTGAAATGGGAATGACTCTAAGTGGAGTAAGTACTGGAAAAAGAAGAAAAAAAGCTCTTGAAGTGTTAAGAAAAGTACATCTAGAAGATCATCTTCATAAAAAACCAAATCAATTATCTGGCGGTCAAATGCAGCGTGTAGCTATTGCTAGAGCTTTGGTCAATAATCCTGAAATTATTTTAGCTGATGAGCCAACAGGAGCTTTAGATAGTAAAACAAGCGTTGAAATATTAGACTTGTTAAAGGAAATATCAAAAGAAAAGTTAGTAATCATGGTCACTCATAATAGTGATTTTGCTAAAAGGTATTCTAATCGAATTATCGAATTAAAAGATGGTAAAGTCATTAATGATAGCAATGAAATTAATAAAAAAGAAGTCTCTGATGAAAAGTATATAATTAGAAAAACAGCCATGAATTTTGTGACAGCCTTAAATTTATCTTTTAAAAATATTATTACTAAAAAGGGTCGAACATTGCTGACAGCACTTGCTTCAAGTATTGGAATTATTGGAATTGCCTTAATTTTATCATTATCAAATGGTTTTGATATTCAAATTAAAAAGTTTGAAAACACTGCCTTATCAAGTTTACCTGTGATGATAAGTCAGGATGGTATCAGTGTCGATATTAATATGATCAAGCAAGAGAGTAAAGCCAAAATAGATAGTAGTTTTACTGATCTTAAAGAAGTCTATCCTTACGATGAAAATAAGGAGACGATGATGCATAAAAATGATTTGACTAGCGATTATTTAGAATACATTGACAATTTAGATCCATCGCTATTAGAAGGAATATCGTATACTAATACCATGGGAATGAATATTTTAAGCAAAGCAACTGGTAAAATTAAAATCGTTCAATTAACACCTTATAACTTCAGCCAGATTCCTAAAACTTTAGATGATTCAAAAGAATCGTATTTGGAAAAAAATTACGATTTACTATCGGGAATTTTACCAGAGAAAATGAACGATTTACTTTTGTTTATTGATAGTGAAAACCGTCTTAATAGCGAAATTTTGGAAATGTTTGGAATCGACAGCTCTAAAGAAAATATTTCGTTTGATCAATTAATTGGTAAAGAATTAAGGTTGGTTCTTAATGATCAGTTTTATTTGGAAAATGGTTCGTTTTTTACTGTTAATTACAATCTTGATCAACTATACAGCAACAGCATTACTTTAAAAATTGTAGGTATCGTAAGAGGTAATGAAGATAATTTTATCGCTAAAAATACACGTGGGGGATATCTTGCCTATACCGATAAATTAATTGATTATCTGACTGAGAAAAATTCTAGTTCTAAAATTGTTATTAAGCAGAAAAATGCTAATTACAATGTTTTAACTGGCGAAGGAATTGATCTAACTACAGAAGAAGGAAAAGCTACTAAAAAAGCGCTATTATCTTACTTAGGGTATGAGAGTGTTCCCTATTCAATTAATTTATTTCCAAAGGATTTTGAATCAAAAGAGGAAGTAATTAAATATCTTGATGCTTACAATACTAACAAAAAAGAAGATGAAAAGGTTATTTATACTGATCTTGGTAGTACAATTTCTAATTTATCCGGCGATATTATGGATGCAGTGACAATTGTTCTAGTAGCTTTCTCATCGATTTCCTTAATTGTATCTAGTATTATGATCGGAATTATTACCTATATATCTGTCTTAGAAAGAACAAAGGAAATTGGTATTTTAAGAGCACTTGGAGCAAGGCGCAAAGATATAACCAGAGTCTTCAATGCAGAAACCTTTATTATTGGACTTTCATCGGGACTTTTAGGTATATTTATTTCACGAATCCTCTTATTTATTGCGAATCCTATCTTATACAAAATGACTAATTTGAAAAATGTTGCTCAAATGAATTATTTCCATGCTATAATTTTAGTAGTAGTCAGTGTAACTTTAACTTTGATTGGTGGATTTATTCCAGCTAAAATCGCAAGTAAAAAGGATCCAGTGATTGCTCTTAGAACTGAATAAAACAAAGGAGGGTATTGGTTTGAAAAGTTTAACAAGAAAATTTTTAATTGACGAAGTTCCTTTTGATTTGTCTTTTGCTCCAAAAAGGAATATTGAAATAGGATATATCTCGACAAAACCTTTAATAGTAATAACGGATAATGAAGGAATTTGTCATATGATTACTGCTTATAACGATGAAGAAAAGGAAACCATACAGAATTTGTCTCTCTTGAATTACGATTTTTTAACGAAAAATGCTCTTATTCCTGATACTAATCTAATTAAAAAAACTAATTATTCCTTTCATTTAAACGGGAATTTGCAAAGTATTATCAGCTTTTACAAGGATAATTTAGAAGGTTTTAATACTATTGAAGTTAGATTTCTTGATGAAGAGCAGAGTTTGGATTTTGAAATGCCTTTTTGGTTTAAAGAAGAGTTGCCTGAAGATATCAATGATCTAGCATTATCTTACTTTACAAAAGGGGATGTTAGGACCTTACTATTAAAGTAGTGTCAATTAATATAAAGAGTAATTTTAAATTACTTCTTTTTGTTTGCTACTTTTTCAAATTATGATAAACTATAATTAGAGGAGGAAGCAATGGAGTTAACAAATTTGTGGATAAATATCCTATTGCCTATTTTAAGTATTGTTATCCCAGTTTATGCCACTATCTATTCAGTTAATAATCGAATTAAAAATGAAAACAAGGAACGCCATAAACCCTATTTAATACTCGATGAAGTAATGCCAATTGAAAAGTTAGAAAAATATAAGTATTATTTCTTACTAATAGGTAAAAATTATGAAGAAAACCACGATGAGATAGATATTGATCATCTACTTGATGATTCAAATGATATCTCGGTTCAATTGATTTTAAAGAATATTGGTTATGGTGTTGCTACCAATATTAAATTTTATAATTTGTATAGTGGAAAACAGTTACAAGGAACCCAGGAACTAAAAGATAATCTAAATCAGAAACTTTTTACCACTTTTGATATTGCGAGTGGGGACCAAAGGATTAAACAAGCTAAAATAATTAGTTTAGTCAACAATGAATTCAAAGAAGATGATAATCGGATTCTTTGTGTCTACAAGGATTTAAACGATAATACTTATAGTTTTATTATTAGTATTGTCATCAAAAATGATAAACATTATGATTTCTTTACTTATCAACCTTCTTCAAAAAGTTATAAAAAATGGATTAGTGCTCATCAAAAAAGTTATCATCGAATTCTAAATGAGTATAAAAAATAATTTTAGGAAAGACACTAAAATACTTTAATTTTTCTTTGAAGCATTAAAGTGTATTTTAGTGTTTTTTTATTGTCAAAACTCATATGTTTATATATAATTAGAAGTGGAGGGTTGCTATGTTTAAAAACGACAAGATTTTAATTCTTGGATTGGCAAAAAGTGGATATGAAGCCGCTAAAATACTGATTAAAAGAGAAAACGAAGTAATCTTAACTGATTTAAAAACCGAGCATGATGAGAACCAGATTAAAGAGTTAGAAGAATTGGGAGTAAAGCTAGTCCTAGGAAATCATCCTGACGATCTTTTAGACAATAGTTTTGATTATTTAATCAAAAATCCTGGTGTACCAATTGACCATAAGTATGTACTTAAAGCTCGTGAGCTAAAGGTTGAAATCATCAATGAAGTTGAGATGGCATATCGCTTATTTCCGAAAGGTATTAAATTGATTGGTATTACTGGTACCAATGGTAAGACAACGACGACGACGCTTATTTATGAAATTTTAAAAGCAGCTGATTTATCAGTTCATTTAACTGGCAATATCGGTTTTCCACTATGTAGTTTTTTAGATATTCTAAAAGAAAATGATATTGTCGTCATGGAAGTAAGTTGTCAACAATTGGAAAATATGGATCGGTTTAAACCCGATATTGCGGTTATGACTAACTTAAGTGAAGCACATATCGATTTCTTTAAAACATATGAAAACTATAAAGCAGTCAAAGCTAAGATCTTTAAAAATCAAAAGAAAGAAGATCTCGCTGTCTTAAATCTTGATAATAAAGCTGTTTTAGAAATAACCAAGGATATTAAACCGACAGTTAAGTACTTTTCTAGTCAAAATGAAATTAATGGTGCTTATTTAAAGGATGCAAGTATTTATTATTATGAAGAAAAGGTTATTGAAACGAAGGATATTAGGTTAAAGGGAACTCATAATTACGAAAATATTATGGCAGCCATCATCGTTGCCAAAGAATTTAATATCAGTAACGAAATAATTTTTAATGTTCTCAATACTTTTAAGGGAGTTGAGCATCGTCTTGAATATGTGACAAGTATCGAAGGAAGAGAATTCTACAATGATTCAAAAGCTACTAATATTCAATCGACGCAAATTGCGTTAGCGTCATTTAAGAGTCCAATCGTTTTATTACTCGGTGGAAAGGAACGTAATCAAAATTTTGATGAACTCACTACCTATATGGAAAACGTCAAATTAATTGTTACTTATGGCGAAAATAAATTACGAATTAAAGATTATGCCAGGAAAATTGGCATTGAAGCATTAGTTACTGATACTTTAGTTGAGGCTATGGATTTAGCTTATCAAAATTCTATTGTTGGGGATGCGATCTTATTGAGTCCAGCTTCAGCATCTTGGGATCAATATAAGGACTTTGAAGAACGAGGAAATGAATATAAAAAGGAAATTGAAAGGATGAAAGAAAATGTTAATTAAAGATATTATTGGAAGAGAAATTTTGGATTCGAGGGGAAATCCAACGGTCGAAGTCGATGTTATTTTAGAGAATGGTGTCATAGGAAGAGCCAGTGTCGCAAGTGGAGCTTCAACTGGTAGTAATGAAGCATTAGAATTAAGAGATAATGACTATCGCTACAATAAAAAAGGTGTTTTAAAGGCGGTTGGTCATGTCAACACAATTATTAAAGAAAAACTAATCGGAATGGATGCTAAAGATCAGGAAAAAATCGATCAAACGATGATTCAATTAGATGGAACTGAAAACAAGAGTCAGCTTGGTGCCAATGCAATTTTAGGAGTATCCTTAGCTTGTTTAAAAGCCAGTGCTAAAGATCTTAATAAAGAGTTATTTGAATATGTGGGAACTGAATACTCATTACCTGTTCCAATGATGAATATTTTAAATGGGGGAATGCATGCTGACAATAAACTTGATTTTCAAGAGTTTATGATTATTCCGCAACAAAGCACTTTTAAAGAAAGACTTAGATGTGGAGCAGAAGTGTTTCATGCTCTAAAGAAAGTATTGAAAAGTGAAGGATATAGTACTAATGTTGGAGATGAAGGTGGTTTTGCACCAAACTTAAATTCTAATAAAGAAGCCTTAGAATATATCATGAAAGCGATCAGTGAAGCAGGATATCAGGCTAGAACTGATGTCAATATAGCTCTTGATGTCGCGGCTAGTAGTTTTTATGATGAGAATACCAAAACTTATCTATGTGATAATAAAAATATTACCAGTCAAGATTTATTAAATATATATATCGAACTAGTCAATAATTATCCAATTATTTCGATTGAAGATCCATTTGAAGAAAGCGACTTTGAAAGTTTTAGAATTCTAACTGAAAAAATTGGTGATAAAGTTCAAATTGTTGGTGACGATTTATTCACAACTAATGTTAAACTATTACAAAAGGGAATCGATATGAAAGCTGGCAATGCTATTCTATTAAAAGCTAATCAGATAGGCAGTATAACTGAGTTTTTGGAGACGATAAAACTTGCTAAAGCCAATGGTTATAAGACCATTATTTCTCATCGAAGTGGTGAAACAGAAGAGACCTTTATTGCTGACTTGGCTGTTGGTCTTAATCTAGGACAAATTAAAACTGGTTCGTTATCTAGAACTGATAGAAATTGCAAGTACAATCAATTACTTAGAATTGAAGAAAAACTAACTAAATAAGTATTTGCTTTTTTCCTTATTTTATGGTAAATTATTAACTAGTTAAAAAGGAGATGA
>CAZBQC010000004.1:0-30953 GCA_964494015.1 uncultured Muribaculaceae bacterium | reverse complement strand
ATGGCCAAAGTAAAAAAAGCTAAAGATGATAATAAGAAGAAATTTGAGTATAGTAATGAACTGTTTGGTGTCATTCTCTTGCTTTTATCAGTCTTGGGAGCAGGAAGATTCGGTCCAGTTGGCAAGCTGATTTGCTGTTTTGCCGTTTTTTTGGTTGGTAGCTTGTACGGTATATTGTTAGGTGTCACCTTTATTATTGGAATTTTACTTTTATTTAATAGAGAAAAGGTTAAATTTTTTTCTAATCGATTAGTTGGCATCTATATTTTATTGTTTGTTTTATTGACCTGGGCTCATTTGGGATATATTAAGGAAAATAATGGCAATGCTGTCAAAGTTTTCCAGGCAACACTAGACGAATTAGTCGGCATTTTTAACATCGTCAATTCGTCAGGAAGAGGTACGATTAATAACTGTGGTGGTGGTATTTTAGGAGCAGCTTTCTCATCGCTTCTTTACTCACTGTTTGCTAAAGAAGGCACCGTTATTATTTTAATTGTTTTGGTAGCCTTTGGAGTCCTATTATTAACTGGGTTCTCAGTTGTTAAGTTCATTAAGAAGTTAGTTACTAAAATTAGTCAAAAATTCCGAAGGGGTCATTTGTCAGTTGATGAAGAGTCCGGTGTTAAAATCAACGATAATAATAATCGTGAACGCGATAATAAGATTGTTATCTCTAGTATCGATGAACTTACTAATATTAAAAATGAAAAACCTGTTCAGGAAGGATCTGGTCATGTTCGCTCTAACAGTAATTATCAACTTCCGGGATTTGAATTATTGAATAATCCTGTCAAATCGAAAATACCTCAGAATAATATTGAGAATTATATCCTAAAATTAGAAAATGTTTTAAGAGAGTTTGATATTATTGCCAAGGTCGTTGAAGTGACCGTTGGTCCTGCTTATACACAATATGAGTTAGAGGTTGGTTCCGGAACAAAATTAAATCGAGTTATTGGATTAAATCGTGAAATCTCTTATGCTTTAGCTAAAAAAGATATTCGTATTCAGGCTCCCATTCCAGGGAAGGGAACCGTTGGAATCGAAATAGCTAATGATCATGCGACGACGGTTTACTTTAAAGATGTCATTGAAACTTTACCTAAACATTTGGAGAAGAGCAAGTTATTAGTAACCCTTGGTAAAGATATTATGAACAATACTAAATATGTGGAAATTGATAAGACACCTCACTTGTTGGTAGCAGGGGCTACCGGTAGTGGTAAATCAGTGTGCATTAATTGTATGATTGTTTCACTGTTGATGAGAACCAAGCCAGATGAAGTGAAGTTGTTACTGGTCGACCCAAAAAAGGTCGAGTTGAGTATCTATGATGGTGTTCCACACTTGATTAGACCAGTAGTAACTAATCCAAGAGAAGCGGCAATAGCTCTTAAAAAGATTGTCGATGAGATCGAACATCGATATGATATTTTTAAAGAAAAAAGCGTTAAAAATATTGCTTTATACAATGAATATATCGATAATAAAAATAAAAATTTATCGGAAGATGAAAAACTTAAGCGTATGCCTTACATCGTCGTGATTGTCGATGAGCTTTCTGATTTGATGCTTGTGGCATCAAAAGAAGTTGAAGAATGTGTTCTACGGATTGCACAAATGGCAAGAGCAGCTGGAATTCATATGATTATTGCCACACAAAGGCCATCGACTGATGTTATTACAGGTTTAATTAAAGCTAATATTCCATCGCGAATTTCCTTTGCTGTCACCAATGGAATTGACTCAAGGACGATTTTAGATATGTTAGGAGCTGAAAAGCTATTAGGTCGTGGTGATATGTTGTTTCGTCCGATGGAAGAAAATACACCGATGCGTATTCAGGGAGCTTGGATTACTGACGAAGAGATTAAAAGAGTTGTCGACTATACTATTTCCCAACAAAAAGCTGAGTATGATGAAAAATTAATGAATTTATCAGTAACTAATAATGAAGAGCGAAATGAATCAAGAAATAATCGTGATGAGGAAGAGTATGATGATCCTTTGTACAATGAAATTGTTGAATTTATCGTTAAGACTGGTAAAGCCAGCGCCTCATTATTGCAACGAAGGTTTAAATTAGGTTATAATCGCGCCGCTAGAATAGTTGACTTACTGGAAGAACGCGGTATTATTGGACCCCAAAATGGTTCTAAGCCAAGAGAAGTATTAGTCGAATTAGAAGACCGTCGCTATCAAGATAATGATGATGAATATAATGAATAATAAAAGACAAGGAATGTTTCTTGTCTTTTCGTTTATTTAAATATCCAAGCAGTTTTGATATAGTCCTGTCCATCTTTAACTGGTTCACAGGGACTATTTATCAACTTATGATCAATAATCATTGTCGTAGAAGATCCACCATCCATATTTATAGCATTGTAAGCTCCATATCGTTCTAAAATAACTAATAGATCATTTAAGTAAACTCCACCCCGACCTTTCCAAGAAAGACCTTGATCATAACCATTGACCACCAAGAATAAAACGATTCCATCTTTTCTTTGAGCCATTACCGTTCGAGGATTTTGTCCAGAACCACCAGTACCTTTAATTTTAACTGGTACGCCATTAATTATTAATGCTGGACCAAAGCTTAGAGCATATTTAATATTCTTTTTTTTGACATCGATAGCAGCTAAATTTCCGATAACTAGGACCCCATCTTTATTAAATGCTCCTGTCGGATAATTTTTATGATAATTTTCGGCATATACTATTTCTCCATCAGAGACAATTAAGCCGTTTGGATAGTTAGTAACCCAAGAATATCCACCACCGTTGATTGCCACTTTGGCACCCCATTTTTTCGTTATATCAGTTAAAATTCTTCCCGAATTAATTGGATCATTATAGGCAATACCTATCCTAGTAGGATCATAGATTACTGCTAAATAACAGTTAAAATCATGATACTTAAATTCCACCAGTTTGTAATCTTCTTCAGGTCCATGTTTTAATACTTGTTCTTCATAGATCGAAGAGTAGATAGTTTCTTCAGTTTTATTAATAGTGATACTATTGACATCAGTTATATCATTAAATTCAAGCAAAGAATTTTCTTCCATAACATTATTAATCATGGCTTTGGAATAAAATATATCGGCTAAATAATGATGACTTCCGGTCGACATAGCGGTTGTGATCCATAACATTCTAGGATATTTTACTGGTCCATAAACAGTAAAGAAAGCTAGGATAATAAAAATATCGATGATAATGAATATTTTAGTTACTACTTTCATTATTTACCTCCAAGATATATGGATTATTAGTACTGCCATTACCACTACTTATGTTTAGATTATTATCAAGACAAATAATTGGTCTTATGTAGTTGATATTACTGATGATATCAGCATATACTCCATTCTTAGTAGCTGTATACACCAACAATTTAGTATCACTAAGATTACTTGCTAACCAGTATTTATCGTAATCATTTATAAATAAATCATTTATTGTTGGTATGCCAATATAAGTATTAATTTTATTATTATAAATATTTTTATAATTATAATTACTGTATGAACCAATATAATAATCACACTTTTGTAATATTTCTTTATCCTCTAAACTATTATAAAAACTATTATTTAAGTAATTATTTATACTAGAAGTCTTATATAGAGCATTAGTACTAGAAAAAATAGTCCGATAATTATCCTTATTATTATCAAGTATATATCCATCCATAATTAATTTAGTAAATCTTTCACTCTGTTCTAAAATCCGCCACTTATAATTACTGTATTTAATATATTCTCCTGGATACTTGAATAATAAGATTTTACTCGTATCTTCTACTATTTTATATGGTTTATCTATCGAACCATCTCCATCATAATACACGACAGAATTTTTTAAGTAGATAGAAGGCCTTATCCCAAAACTATAATAGGTATCGTTACTATAAGAGTTATTGTTAATACCACCTTCATCAAAAACATACCAAACTTTATTATCTTTAGCACCATTAATCGTGTAAAAATAAGAATTATTATTTAAATAACTGTCAGCACCTCCAGCTTTTAAATATTCACTCACGGTAATCAATCCGACATAATCATTGATTTTTTGTTGACAAGTAATCTTATCCAGTTCGATGACATCGGTACACCAATTAACTTTATTTAGATAAATATCGTTTTCTCCTAAAGAGGATTTAAAGATACCAGAAGAGGGATTACTGGTTTTATTAAGCCAATGATAGGCATATGATGTCTCATAATTATTAGTAGTACCCCAAACTAAAGAAGTCTGATTACTTTCGGTAATTAGCTTTATACCATCAGGATCGATACCAATAATTCTCCATAGTCTACCAGCATAGGATAAATAGTTGTTTATCTTTTTACCCTTATAATAAAAATTATCGTGATCGACCTTATAAAGCCCTTCTCCATTGTATACGATCTTATGAGTTAATACTGACACTAAATCCTGAGCCACAAAGACCGTATGTTCATCATTATAAAAATATATTAAACGATAGGCATAGAAACCTATAGCCATTATAATAAAAGTAATATTAGATATAATAAATATTTTTTCCCATTTTTTTAATCTTCTTTTTTTTCTCATAATTCATGCGATCCTATTCTTAGTTATTATAGCATATTTTGTCGAAATTTGTATTCCTTTCTTAAAAATATTATGTTATACTACGGTAGTAGGATCGGGTATGAAAAAGAATAGTAAAGGTTTGTTAAAAATAATTTCTTTATTTTTAGGTACTATTTTAGTAGTTCTTTTTTTGCCACTAACTTTTCCTGATAATAAAAATAATGGTCTTTTAGTAATTAATGAAATTATGCCAAAGAACACTAAAGTTATATCTAATGACTATGATCAATATAGTGATTGGATTGAAATCTATAATGGCTACGATTATGATGTTAATTTAGAAGGTTATTATTTAAAAGATAATGAATTTGGTATTGCTAAATGGCAATTTCCCAGTCTTGTGCTCGAGTCCAAAGCATACTTAATTATCTATGCAGATGGTCTAGATCGATGTAATATAGAGACCAAAGTATGTCACACTAATTTTAAGCTAGATAAAAAGGGCGAAACGATCGTCTTAATGAATGATCAAAAAGATGTTTTAAGCAAGATAAAGTATCGTGAAACAAATGATAATACCTCTTTTGGATTAAACGATGATCAGTATGTCTATTTTTATCTTGCCACTCCCGGAAACAAGAATGATCGTAATATTAGTACAAGTCCAATTACCAGTAAATCATCTGATATTAAGTTAAGAATCAACGAATATATGACGAAAAATGAAACGGTTTTACCTGACGCTGATCATGATTATTCTAGCTGGATAGAATTATATAACTATGGTGAAGAAAGCGTTAATTTAGGTAATCTTTACTTGACAGATGATGAAAAATATTTAAAAAAGTATAATTTACCAACTATCCAATTAGAGAAAGATAATTATTTAGTTATCTATACCTCTGGTAAGAAGGTTGATTATCAGAAAACCAAGCAAGTTCATACTAGTTTTGTCTTAAATGATAAAGATAGTACAATCATTTTATCGACTTTAAGAGAAGAAATTATCGATAAAGTAAATATTGTCACCCTTTCAAAAAATGTTTCGTCTGGATATTATAATAGTAAATACTATTACTATATTGAAACGACGCCTAATTTAAAGAACAGCTCTAACTACTATAATTCTTTATTAAAATTAGCTGGGGACGACCGAAAGATCGTAATAAATGAAGTTAGTGCTTTAAATCCAGAAGCGATCGAAATAAAGAATGTTTCGGAAGAAACAATTAACTTAAAGAATTACAAAATAGGGGACAAGTCATCTAAGCCGGTAAATCTACCAAATATCGAATTAAAACCCAATAGTTACCATGTAGTCTATAGTTCTAATAATTTTAGTATTAATAATCGTGACGATGTAATCTATTTATATGATTCAAATAATTATGTTATCGATGAGTTTTCTATTGGTAAGTTAAGAAATGGAGTCAGTACGGGAATTAATGATCTCGGTAATAAAGTTTGGTATAAAACATTAAGTTTTGGTAGTCAAAACAACCATATATACTATTTAGGCTATAGTAGTGACATTAAGTTTTCTAAAGATGGTGGATATGTCAAAAAAGGGGAGCAAGTAGGACTAAGTAATAGTGATGGTGGAACTATCTATTATACGACGAATGGAAGTTTTCCTACGACTTCATCAAAGGTTTATACCACACCGATTAATATCGATAAAACCATGGTGATCAAAGCTATTAATATTAAGGAAAATTATCTAGAGAGTGATGTTATCTCTAGAACTTTCTTCGTTAATGACGCCCATGATATCGCCATAGTGTCAATTTCGACCATCGACAGTGAATTATTTAGTTATAACAACGGACTTTTTTCAGAACTTAATTACAAGAAAGACATTGAAAGAAAGGTTTCGTTTGAGTTTTATGAAAGTGATGGAAGTTTAGAAGTGTCTACCACGGCCGGTATTAAACTATCGGGTCAAGATTCAAGAGAATATCCTCAGAAGAGTATTGCCGTATATTTTAGAGAAAAATATGGCAAAAATGAAATTAATTATCCCTTTTTTGGCGAAGACAGTATCAAGAATTTTTCATCACTCTTAATTAGAAATTCTGGCGAAGATGTTGTTTATTTAAAGATTAAAGATATATTTTTAAGTCAAGTATTAGTAAAACAGATGGATATTGATCTACAGGATTACCGACCGGTAGCCGTATATCTAAATGGCAAATATTGGGGTTATTTTAATATTCGCGATAAAGTTAATGCCGAAACCTTAGCTAATTATTATGATTTAGATAGTGATAAGATCGATTTAATTAAAGGTATTAATACTGTTCAAAGTGGTAGTATTAAAGGTTATAACGAATTGGTAACCTATCTAAAAACCCATGATACTACTGATCCAAAAGTCTATAAATATCTAAAAAGTCAAATCGATATTCAAGAATTAATAAATTATTGGATAGTTCAGACCTATTATCAAAATACGGATACAGGTAATATTCGTTGGTGGAGAGCTAGTGATGGCTCAACTAAGTGGCGCTGGGTGTTATATGATCAGGATTGGTCAATGTGGCCAGGCACCTATCAGATCGTTAATAACAGCAAAGCTAATTTTAATTTAACCTATCCATTTAAATTAGGTGGACACGGTACGGGACAAAGTTTCAGTACGAGAATTACTTACGAATTATATAAGAATAAGGAGTTTAGAGATTTATATCTGAAAACTTTGGCCTATCATTTGAAATATACTTTTGAATCAGAGCGTTGTATAGCTATTTTAAATCGCATTGTCAAAGAAGTCGAAAATGAAATGCCCAAACATATCTCAAGGTGGACAAAAGATTTTGAGGCTTCTGGATATGATTATCTGACGATCAATACCTGGTACTCGCGTATTGAGCAATTGAAGACGATGTTTAGAAAACGAAGAACGATCGTCCTTAACAATATCAAATCACAATTCGGATTAACCCAGGCTGAATATAATGCTTATTTTGGGGATATATAGAGGTTTAATATGAATAAAGTATTGATGTATGTCTGTTTTTCTTTAATCTTATTGCTGATTTTTAGTGGGACATATTTATATATTGCAACAGAAAAATTAGTACAAGTTAACACTAGCCAAGAACAACAACTGACGACGATCGATCAAGAAAATGAAATGTTAGAAAATGAAATAAAGCTTAAAGAAGAAGAACTAAAGAAATTAAAAGAAGAAAAAAAAGAAGTATTGGAGTGGTATAAAGAATGGAAAGAAAGAAGAGAAAAAATCGATCAACTTACATAATTTTTATACTGCTAGTAGTTATAACATTGTTATATGGATTATGGGCCGTTAATTCTTATCTTTCATATAAAAAGGCTGTTTCAGTTAATAAAGCTAACGATCAACAATCAAATAAAGAAGAAAAGAAAAGTACTGAGTTACAAACAAAATATCAAGAAATAACCACTGAAATAGCTTATATGAATAATCTTGATAAGTTGATTGCTGACGAAAAAACAGACTATTTTAAAGGTGTGAAAGAGCTAGAAAATAAAATTCTTTCGGGACAATCAAATTCCAAGATCGCTTATCTAACTTTTGATGATGGACCATATTATTTAACCTATAAATATTTAGAAGTTTTAGAAAGGTATGATGTGATAGCAACCTTCTTTGTTATTGGTTCAGATAAGAGTCATTGTTACGACAAACATGATTATGACTGTACCAAAATCTATCAAGAAATAGTTAAAAAAGGACATGTTCTTGGCAATCACACTTATTCTCATAACATCCATGGTGGCTTATACTCGAGTACTAATAGTTTTATCTATCAACTGACCAAGATGGAATCATATCTTTATGACAAAACAAGTTTTAAAACTAATATTGTCAGAATGCCAGGTGGTAGTGGAACTGCTTCGATGTATGGCATTAAAAGTACTATTATTTCTAAATTAAGGGAAAAAGGTTATGGCTGGATCGACTGGACGGCTTCAGATGGCGATGGTTCCTATCTACCAAGTAAAGAGAAAGCCTGGAGTAATTTTGTCGGTTCGATCAATAGTAAAATAGAGGTGGTTTTATTACACGATTATAGTGGTATAACTTTAAGTGTTCTACCCAATATGATCGAATACTTAAAGAATAATGGTTATCAGATCTTGCCACTATTTTATGAAAGTGCGATGGTGAACAAATGAAAAATGAATGGAAGATATCGATTATACTAATTTTACTATTTGTCATTACTATTGTTTTAATTAATTATTTACCAGGTCAAATGTTTAGTCATCAAGGGAAGTTACGTCTTAATGAGTTAATGCCTATCAATACCAAAACCTTAAAAGATGACTACAATAATTATTCTGATTGGATTGAATTATATAATGGTTATCAATCAGACATTAAACTAAAAGGATATTATTTATCAGATGATGAGTACAATACTGATAAATGGAAAATTCCTGATATTACGATTAAAGCCAATTCTTATTTAATTATTTATGCTGATAATAAAAATATTTGTGATCTTGAAAATAATATTTGTCACGCAAACTTTAAGTTAAGTGACAGTGGTGAAGTAATAACGTTAACTGATAATGCTGGAAATATTGTTAGTAAATTAAGTTATCCTAAATTAATTAACGATCATACCTATGGTTATTATGAAGGTAAATATACGAATTTAACGACCCCGACACCAGGAAAAGCTAACATCAAAAGTAAAATTAACGAGAATTTAAAAGCCTCTGACTTCACCCTTAAAATTAATGAATATATGACGGATAACGAAAGTTTTAATTATACTAGCGATGGTAATTATTATAATTGGGTCGAAATATATAATTATGGTAATAAAGATATTAATCTCTGTAATTTAACCGTTACTGACGATCTAAAAATTTATAATAAATATCAGTTGCCATGTCAAACGATTAAAGCTCAAAAATATAAATTAATTTATTTTGATAAGAATAAAGATCAAGAAAAGGATTATATTCTAGTACCTTTTAATATTAAAGAGAATGAAACTTTTAGTATTTATTACCAAGATAAACTAGTTGATTCAGTTAAGATTATAGCCTTAGAAAAAAATCAATCGTATGGATTGTATGACGATAAATGGTATTATTTTTATGCACCGACCATCGAGAGTGTAAATAATGCTAAAGGGGTGATCGGTGACTAATGGATATGATTAAGACCTTTAGATATGAATTTAAGTACCATATCAATTATAATGAAATGTGTCGATTAGTTAAAGAACTATCACAACTACTTGATTATGATCAATCAAATAAAGGTTATCTGGTCAGAAGCTTATATTTTGATTCGATTAATGATATTGATCTTATGGACAAGCAATCAGGTATTTTAGAAAGAAAGAAAATTAGAATTAGGATTTATGATCCAATGAACAGTGTCATTAAACTAGAAATAAAACAAAAATATGATAAACATCAACTAAAAGAATCATTAATTATTAGTAAAGAAATGGCTCAAGAATTAATTCAAGGTAACTATTCATCATTATTAAGTCTCAATAATGATGTAGCTAATAAAATATATTTAATAATGCAAACTAATTGTTATCGGCCAAAATGTATTGTGGAATATAATCGTTTAGCTTTTAAAACTAATTCAAAGACGAGAGTAACTTTTGATTATAATATCAAAAAGACTGATAATGTAACATGTTTATTTAATAACAATATCAATTATCTAGGTTTAACTAATTCAAATAATATAACTTTAGAGATTAAGTATGATAGTTTTTTAGAAGAATATGTAGGAAGTGTTTTAAGAAGATATATTACTCTAAATGATTCTATTAGTAAATATGAATTAGCAAGGAAGGAATAGTATGGAAAAAATAATTGAAACTCTAAATGGATTACAGGCTAAAATGCCTTTTCAAACAATTATCGTAGTGTTGTTAGTAACTACTATTTTATCGTCGATCATCTTTCTAACTTATAAATATACCTATAGTGGAGTAATCTATAGTTCTAGATTTAATGTTTCACTAGTCATGATTACTTTAATTACAGCTATCGTTATGGTCGTAATCGGTAGTAATATTTCAGTATCTTTAGGTATGGTTGGTGCCTTATCGATTGTTCGTTTTAGAACAGCGGTCAAAGATCCTCGCGATACAGCTTTCATCTTCTGGGGAATAGTGATAGGACTTGCTTGTGGTACCCAAAATTATCATATTGCTGTCTTTGGTTCAATGTTAATATGTATCGTTTTATTTATCTTTAGATATGTCGTTAAGAAAGATAGTAAATATGTCTTAATCGTCAAAGGCAATAGAATTGATGTCAAAGTCCTAGAAAGTCACATTCTGACCATGCTAAAAGGATATGATTGTAAGGGATTATATGTTACAGGAGATTATGTCGAAGCTATTTATGATGTTAGATTTAATAAGGAAATAGATAATACAATAATAGAGAATATCAAAACTTTACCCGGGGTAGAAGCCGTTAATATTGTTCAAAGCAATACTGAAACAATGGGATAATAAAAAGACAAGAATTTCTTGTCTTTTTATTTATCAGTGATTTTTACTTGAGTAGACTTTGACATATCGGGCTAGTTTTAGGTTTGGTTCTCTTTCTTCTTTTCGATAGATGACAATATCTCCAACTTGGACTGGTTGATTCCTGACATCTTTCTTAGAAAAATCAACGAAGTCATTTTCTTCAGCTTCAGCAATTCTACCAAAAATGCCATTGTACTTAATAATTCGACCTATTTTTTTCATTTATCCTCCCAGTTATTTACTTATCTTTTCACTAGGTGTTATTAAGTTCATATTTCTTAACTTTTCTTTGGCCTCTTCAAATTCAATGCGGCTTCTCTCATCTTTACTTGGTACTAGCACTTCTTCGCTGGTACCATCTTTTTTGATGGCTATGTACCAATCTTCACCACTGATAACTTGACTATATCCTTCTTTAAAAAACTGTTCAAAATTTCGAGCCTCTTCATCCCGTGCTTCAGAGTCTTCTTCTTTAATAATTCTTAATGCCCTGATTCTAGATAACTCATTTTCATCGATATTCTCATTCCATTTAATTGGTTTTCTTGGTTTCAGATACAAAGCTTTTGGGGCCTCATCGTAATGAATATTTGCTACCGAAAAATTCCTAGCTTTGGATTCATCGCGGCTGGCAATTAAATAAGCCGAAGTTTTTAAATCGGAGTAAGGGAACTCACTCATCAATTTTTCACTCTTTACCACTTTATATTTTAAGTAATCTAATTCTTCGACTGTTCTCGTTATAAAGACGAAATCAATATTGTCATTACTTGTTTTAGCCTGATCGATGATCTGTCTTCCAACCTTATCTAAAAGAGTTCGATTATAGAGCTCATTGCATAGATGAATATTAAACTTACTACCCTCAATGATTGGAGCAAGCATGACGATATTACCTTTTCTAAACATCAAGGCTCTAGCTAAAAATGAATTTGTTTGATTACTTCTAACTATTAAAACATCACCATCATCTTCAATTAAACATTTCTGATAAGTTTTACCACCTGCTTCGTCTCCTAAATCAACACAGCTAGAATAACAATTTTTACCAATTAAAAGTCGTTCTTGATCGTGATAATTGCCAGATTCTAATCGCCAGTTGTCAATCACTAAGGAAACAGGAGGAATTTGTCCCTTTATCCTGTCGAGCAGCTTTAAATAAAAGTCAAAGTATCTTTTGCTACTAGAGACATGAACTTTATTAATAACTCTATTTCCTAAAGTAATAGTTTGAATATCGTCAGAAGAGGCATAACCATTGGCAATCTTAATTAAATAATCAAAACGAAGGAAAATAGTATTTAAAGCTTCATCATCACTCTGATTGGTTTTCCCTTCGATTTCCAGGATTCTCTCCTTTGCTCTTGAATATTGACTTAAGATCGAAATTAGATCGTTAGTTTGGAATTCTGGAAACAAGTCAGCGAAGGGAATAATATCTAAAATCTCACCAAAAGAAGGAGTATTGTCTAAAATATCACGGGCTTGTTCATCATATAAACTGTTAATTAATTTGGTTAGATTTTCAAGGTATCGATCCTGGTCTCCTATCAAAAAATTATTGTAGTTAAATCCTAAATTTTCCCTTTCCTGAAGACTAACTTCACTTTCTTCCGCAAATAGGGGAATTTTATCTAAAAATGCCATCTTAATCTGATTGTATTCATCGATGATTAATCTTAACATTTTAGCATCATCAATTTCCAAGGTAGCTTTAACAAAATCTTCATTTAATCTTCCTTTAATAAAAGCTTCTTCTAAGGCTCTAAAACTTTCATCGGTAAATTGAATATTTCCTTTTTTAAGTTTTTTCATGGAGTTTAAATAATTTCTTAAACCTTGGACCATAGCCAGTAATTCTTCTTTAGTTGTCCCCAATTGCTCGTATTGGCTACTTTCCATTAGAGTATCGAATTTCTTTAATTTTCTTCCCGTAATAATTGCCATCTGTTTCTTAGCTGTCAAAGATATTTTCGTTAATAGATCGCTTATTATTTCATCTTTTTTATCCTTTTTATATTTCTCTCTATGTTCATTCAAAATTTCATTATAAAAATCTAAAGTTTTTTCATGAGATAAATCCCTATTTAATAAATACTGTTGATACAATTCATAGATATTTTTTCTTAAATAATCTTCGGTAACATATTCGACCGAAACGTAATAACCATTGACAAAAGTATAAAGATTATTAATAAGTTCATCAAGTTTTTGCAAATCATTCTTTTCGGTGGCAGCTTTAAAAAAGCTTTTGACTTTTTCATCGATTACATTGATGCTTGGAAATTGGAAAAGAGGTTTATTTTTATGATAGCGGATATTGATTACTCCGTCAATGACACTGTTTAAGGTTCTAAAATATCTTTCCTGTAAATTCATATCATCTTCATCAATTTTTATCGATAATGCCTCGACTAATTTTTTGATATTGGGAGGTGAAATTTTGTTTTTTAGAAAAGGTAGATCGGTAAGCTTATCAATTCTTCCTTCCAACAGACAACTTTTAATAAGTTCTTTTTTCTTGTCCGGATCTAGATAAGAATACATTTCTAATTGCGAATTCTTTTTAACTAAATTTTCCATGATTAAACTAAAATTACCTAGGTATGGATTAGCCTTCAAATCTTCTTCGGTTACTTCATATTCTTTTAAAGCTTTTTCAACTAACAAGGGAGATAATCTTTTTGTTTTAAGATATCTGATTAGTTGGGGATTGATAGTTAGAGCTAATTCCATGATTAATTCTAATTCACCTAAAAAGGGATTTTCTTGGAAATCTTCATCCTTTGGAATGTAACCTCTACTAATAGCCAATTTTATTAAATTATTATTGATGATGTTTTGATTAAATAGGGCAATAGCATTCGGATCTTTAGCAAGAGCTAGATACATCAATTGAGGATTGTCCCTTAGTTCCTTTCTTTCTCGAAGCATATTAAGATCGAGATTAAGTCCATTTAATGTTTCAGAATCAATTAGACTTTCATCAATTTTAGAAAGATATAATAATACTTCAGGATTATCTTTAATTGCCCGTTTAATTAGGACTAAACTTTTTTCGAAAATAGGGTAGTCTACTATATCACTTATTTCAGGAATAAAATTTTCATTCTTTTCAAGGATCGAAAGGATATTTTCATTAAATTGTTCCTTACTTAATAAACTAATGATCTCCATCGATGGATACTTTTCCACAATTTTAAATTTTAACTTATCATTAGCTAATAACTTGGGAACTCTTCTAACCAACGAAATGGAAGGAATATAATCGCTAGCTACAATTTTATCGATTATGGCCTCACTAAAAGCTAAAGAATCAAAATATTCAAGCTTTTTGATATCGCTACCCAAAACGAATTCTAAAATCTTACTACTATTTCTTAAACTATAATTACCTTGATAATAGGAATCAGGGAAATCAAGTCCTTTTTTTAATAAATATAGACCTTCTTCTTCAGTAAGTTCCATATAATGATTTCTAAGATACATTTGAACTACTGATTTTGGCATGGTTAAAAACATTTTATTCACTACTATCACCATCTTAATTATAACATAAAGTAAGTACTTTGAAAAATTTTTATCTTCTTATCCATTTAGGTCGATTTTTTCTTTATTTATTTCTAAATTTGTATTATAATAATTATCAAGGAGTGAGATTATGAATCAGACGCTTGATGAAAAAAATATTATTATCATGAAACTTCTCCATTATTTTATCACTGAAAAAAATTATAATCCAATTATCTTACAAGGTATCGATAACGAGATCTGGTTAGAGAATTTGGATGGTGAATATAAGATCGTTAGAATCGTTTCTAATTACATTCATAATAATGAACAATTAAGTTTTGATATCTTTAAGACTAAAAAGCTGATGCAAAAGATTAAAAAGAGAACTTTGAGTTTTAAGATTAATACTTTGAGTATTTTTACTGATTTAGGTGAGAATGTTTCCTTGGGAAGTACCAAAGATATCGATTGTATTAATTTAAAGGAAGAGAAAGATTTAAAGAAGTATCATTTCTTGACTGAGAAATTTCCTGATATTATGAAGAAACTTAAATTTAATGAGAAGGGGATTGAACTGTTCTTAAAAATTACGAATGAAATCAATGATAAAAATAAGCATGATGCGAAAAAGATCGAGGATGTTTTTAATCATAAAAAACCGGTTATTACCTATGCTTTGATTATTATTAACGTTTTAATTTATCTTGCGATGCTATTAGGTAATTACGATTATTTTATTAATCAGTTTTCAACTTTTGGTCCTTTGATTAGAGAACAGCAGTATTATCGCTTATGGACCGGGGCTTTCTTGCATGCTGATATTCTTCATATCTTATTTAATTCGTATGCTCTTTACGTGATAGGTAGCCAAATCGAAAATTATTTTGGTAAAGCGAAATATTTAATCATCTACTTCTTTAGTATCACCACTGCCGCTTTACTATCGATAACTTTCAATAGTAATCCTTCAATTGGAGCTTCTGGTGCTATCTTTGGTTTAATGGGAAGTATTTTGTATTTTGGATATCATTATCGAATTTACTTAGGCAATGTTCTTCAAAGTCAAATCATACCTTTGATCATTTTTAATCTCTTGATTGGGTTTATCTATCCAGCGATCGATAATTATGCTCATATCGGTGGTTTGATAGGAGGATTACTGATTTCGATTGCCCTAGGTATAAAATACAAAAGTAGTACTAGTGAAAAAGTTAATGGTTTAGTCTTGTCGCTGATCTTTACAGTCTTCTTAATATATATGGCTTTATTTTATAAATAATAAAAGAGGTGAAATATGGATTTAAACAAAACCAGTTTATTTACACTCGATGAGTTTGATGATGCCATCACGAAAGACATCTTAAAAGATGTTTATGATGCCCTAAAGGAGCGAGGTTATAATCCAGTCAACCAGCTAGTAGGATATATTATGAGTGGGGATCCTGGATATATTTCGAACCATAAGGAAGCAAGACGCAAAATTACTAAGTTAGATCGAACTAAAATCGTCGAAGTACTACTAAAGGAATACTTAAAATGAGATATTTAGGTCTTGACTTGGGTACTAAAACCTTAGGGATTAGTATCACTGACTCCACTAATACGATTGCGTCTATCTATAAGACAATTCGTCACGATGAGAATTATCGTTTTCTAATTGAAGAATTAAAGCTGATTGTCAAGGAAAAAGCCATTACGGATATTGTTTTGGGTTTTCCAAAAAATATGGATAATACGCTAGGAAAAAGAGCCGAGGTCACCATGAGTTTTAAAAATTTACTAGAAAAAGAGCTCTTAGTTAAGGTCATTTTAGAAGATGAGAGACTGACTTCGGTCATGGCTAACAATCTTCTAATTGACAATCATATTCGAAGAGATAAAAGAAAAAAACAGGTTGATAATCTGGCTGCTGTTTTAATCTTAGAATCTTATTTAAACAGAAAAGGAGAAAAATAATGGAAAAGAACACATTTACCGTCTTAGATGATAATGGAAAGGAAATAGTTTGTCATATTCTTTTTACTTTTGATTCAGAAGAAACCAAAAAAAGTTACATTGTCTATACTGACAATTCCAAGGATGAAAAAGGTAATATCAAAGTCTATGCCTCAATTTTCAATCCTAACGATAAAACTCCTAAGTTGGAGCCGATCGAAACCGAAAAAGAATGGAAAGTCATCGATACTATTTTAAGTACACTCCAGGATGAATTAAAGAATAAACCATCTAGTGATGGTGAAACTGGCAAATAGGAATATAGAGCTATATTTCTTTTTAGACTAGGAAAGAATGAATTTTTATGATATCATAATAATGTTTAAAAGGAGTAGTATGAAAAAAATAAGAATTCTTTTGATTGTCTTATTAGTAATGATCTTATTAATAATGTCAGTTTTAGTTATATATCGCTATCAACTTAGTCCAGTGGCTAAGAGCGATAAAGTTATCAAAGTTGAAATACCTGCTGGATCGACAGTGAAAGAAATCTTGGGAATTTTAAAAGATAAGAAATTGATTCGAAATAAAAGCTTTGCTTACTATTATATTAAGTTGACAGGCAAAGATAATTTTAAAGCTTCAACTTATGAACTTAAGCAAAATATGTCTACCGAAGAAATACTGGAGATCATGATCCAAGGTAATAATTATAATCCTAATCAGGTTACTATTACGTTCAAAGAAGGTATCAATATGCGAGAAATCGCTAAGATTATTGCCTCTAAGACTAATAATACCAGTGAAGAAGTCATTGCTAAAAGTAATGATGAAACCTATTTAAATACTCTAATTAATAAATATTGGTTTATTACTAATGACATTAAAAAGAAAGATATTTATTATAAATTAGAAGGATATTTGTATCCAGATACCTATGTTTTTGCCAATAAAGATGTCACTGTCGAAGAGATCTTTAATAAAATGATCGAAGAGATGAATACCAATTTAAAATCTTTAAAAGCTGACTTTATAAAATCTTCTTTCTCCGCTCATCAAATTTTGACGATGTCATCAATTGTTGAATTAGAAGGAGTAAGCGATACTGATCGCGATAAAATAGCCGGTGTTTTCTACAATCGCTTAAAAGCCAAAGACCGTCTTGGAAGTGACGTTACGGCCTGTTATGCTTTTAAAATCGATGTCAAGAATTGCAACGATAATGTTCCGTACACGACCTACAATCCGTACAATACAAGAGCCATCGAAATGGCCGGTAAGTTACCAGTTGGACCAATCTGTAGTCCATCGATCAATAGTATTAAAGGAACATTATATTACAAAGAACACAACTATTACTATTTCGTTGCCGACAAAAATAAAAAAGTTTATTTTATGAAAACATATACTGAATTCCAACAAGTTATCAAAGAAATAAAAGATCGAGGAGAATGGCCATGGTAGGAGAAATTACATACGATAAAATAAAAGAAATTAAGGAGTATGCTCTTAATGAGAATATTCCGATTATGAATGACGAAGGAATTGATTATTTAACAACCTTTGTCATGAAAAAACAAATTAAAAATGTTTTAGAAATTGGAACGGGAATCGGTTATTCAGCCATCATGATGGCTCTAGTCAGTCCAAACCTAAAAGTTACAACCATTGAAAAAGATGAAATAAGATACTTAGAAGCAATTAAAAATATCAAAAAATTTAATTTAGAGGATCGTATTACTTTAATTTTTAAGGAAGCTTTAGACGTCAAATTAGAAGATAAATATGATTTAATTTTCATCGATGCTGCCAAAGGTAAAAATATTGATTTCTTCCAGAATTTTGAAAGAAATTTATTAGATACTGGTTATATTATTACTGACAATATGGGTTTTCATGGTTATGTCGAAATGGATGAACACGACATTAAGAGTGATAATATTCGCGGTATCGTTAAGAAAATTAAGAATTATATTCATTTTTTGGAAAATCATCTTAAATATAAAACTAGCTTCTATAAAGTAGGAGATGGCATTGCTGTCACTGAAAAGAGGATGTAAGATGGATTTAATTGTCGTACCCAATAAATTGGATTTAACAAGTTATTTTCGCTACAATATAAAATCTTTTATCTTTGGATTAAAAGATTTTTCTGTTAATTATCCGGAAATTAGTTTAGAAGAGTTAAAGAAATTATTAAAAAAACATCCAGAAATAAAGATTTATATAGCTCTTAATAAAATGATTTTTAATCAGGATTTAAAAGTTTTAAAGGAAGTACTTCTAGAAATCGATAAATTGAATCTAAGAGGGATACTATTCTATGATCTGAGCATTTTATCGCTTAAAAAGAGTTTATTCTTAAAAACTGATCTCGTGTGGCATCAGACTCATTTTGTCACTAATTATAATACTTGTAACTACTTTTATGATCAAGGATGTAAATTGGGAATTTTATCCAGTGAGATAACTTTGGAAGAAATGTTAGAAATTAAAGAAAAAACCAAGATGGAATTCTTGGTTTATGTCGTTGGACACAGTATCGTCAGTCATTCAAGACGCAAGCTTTTAAGTAATTATTTTACTTACAACCAAAAAAGTAACAAGAACGACCACTATCGGATCAAAGATAAAAACAAAGGTGATCAGTTTATTATTTATGAAGATCAAAAAGGTAGTAGTATCTGTACTGATCAGATTTTAAATGGATCGAAACCATTCTTAGAATTAGTGGCTAACGGTTTTAAATACTTTATTTTGGATCAGCACTTTATTGATGACCAAGTCTTTTTAGAAATATTGGCTTTGTATCAAAGATTAATCGATGGGACAACTCTTGACCAAGAGCAAATAATTGCTAAAATCGATCATCTGATTGGAAATTATCCTGGTTTTTTCTATCAGAAGACAATTTATAAGGTGAGAGTATGAAAAAGATAGAATTATTAAGTCCAGCTGGCGACTTGGAACATTTAAAAATTGCTCTTTTATATGGAGCGGATGCTGTTTATATTGGTGGTAAGGATTATAGTTTAAGAGCTAATGCCACTAATTTCAGTTTGGAAGAAATTGCTGAAGCCTGTGACTTTGCTCATCAGCTTGAGAAAAAGGTTTACTTGACTTTAAATATTATTTTTCATAATGAGGATCTAAATGGTGTCTACGAGTATATTGATAAGATCGTCAAGGCTGGAATCGATGCCTTTATCGTCAGCGATTTATTTCTGGTTTCCTATCTTAAAAAGAACTATCCAGAAGTAGAAATTCATATTAGTACTCAAAATTCGACGACTAATATCGAGAGTGTCAAATTCTTAAAAAGTATCGGTGCTACTCGTGTCGTCTTAGCTCGTGAACTATCCAAAGCTGAAATTAAAGAAATCATCGCCGAGACGAAGATGGATATGGAAGTCTTTATTCATGGAGCTATGTGTACCTTTTATAGTGGCCGCTGTACTTTATCCAATTATTGTACCAATCGCGATTCCAATCGTGGGGGATGCAGTCAGGTCTGTCGCTTTGCTTTTCTAATTGATGATGAGGACGATAACTTTACGATGGCTACTAAAGACTTAAATATGTCATACTACTTAAAAGAGCTACTTGATACTGGTGTTAAATCCTTGAAAATTGAAGGTAGAATGCGTTCCATTTATTATTTGGCTACCGTTATTAGTTCCTATCGAAGATTAATCGAGGCTTACTATTCTAAAACTTTAACTGAAGAGATGATCGCAAGAGAAAACAAAATTTTAGATCGGGTCGCTAATCGAGATACCAGTACTCATTACTTTATGAAGGAAGCTGATTTATCTGATCAGTATTATACCGGAAGACAGGAGTTATCCAACCAAGATTTCTTGGGGTTAGTGATCGACTATGATTCAAAGACTAAATTTTGTACCATCAGTCAAAGAAATTACTTTAAAAAGGGAGACGTCGTCGAAATATTTACTCCTTTAAACCAACTATTTGAAATAACTCTCGATAAATTCTATAATGAAAAGGGTGAGGTAATCGACTGTGCGAGACATCCTGAAGAAATCATTAAATTTAAAGTTGAAAAAGAGATCCCCATTTTCTCGATGATGAGAATTAAAATATAAAGGATGGTGTTATTATGACCAAAGATATTTTAGAAAAAGTGACAGCCAATTTTTTAAAGAAAGAAAAGAGTCTAAGTCCTTACGCTACACATAGTAGTGAGGCCCTTCGTCTAAAAGAACTAGAGCCAGATTTTCGTCTTGATTTCAGTCGAGATGCCGATAAGATTCTTCATTCGACTTCCTTTACCCGTTACATTAATAAGACCCAAGTCTTCTCCTATAACGAAAATGATCATATTACCAAAAGAATTATTCATGTCAACTTAGTCAGTAAAATTGCCAGAACCATCGGTCGAGCCTTAAACTTAAATGAAGATTTGATCGAGGCGATTGCCTTAGGACACGATATTGGTCATACTCCACTTGGCCATCTCGGTGAAAAACTGCTGAATGAAATATCTAGTCGTGAACTAAATGAAATCTTTATGCATAATATACAAAGCGTTAGAAATTACATGTTTATCGAAAATAATGGTCAAGGCAGCAATTTAACGATTCAAGTCCTAGATGGAATTATGTGCCATAACGGTGAAATCTTAAGTAATATCTATGAACCAGTCAAAAAAACCAAAGAACAGTTTTTAGAGGAGTACGAAACTTCATATCATAACAGTCAAGTACTTAATAAACTAAAACCAATGACTCTAGAAGGATGTGTCGTTCGAATCAGTGATATCATCGCCTATATTGGTCGCGATATCGAAGACTCCATTCGTTTAGGAATTATTAAAAGAGAAGACATTCCCGTCGATATCAATAAATTTTTAGGTAATAAAAACAGTGATATCATTACTAATATTGTCACCGATTTAATTACCAATAGTCTCGATAAACCCTATTTAATGCTAAGCAAAGAATTATTTGAAATGTTAAATAAATTAAAAGAGTTTAATTATCAACATATTTATAATCATTCCAGCAGTGAAGAAAAAATTAATTTCTATCGCGAGGGAATCAATAAATTATTCTATCGTTATCTAGACGATATTAAGATGAATAATCTAGATAGTAAAATAATAAAATATTTAAATGATATGAATCATGAATATCTAGACAAGACGACTGATAAACGAAAAGTCATTGATTTTATTGCTGGTATGACGGATGAGTACTTTATGAAAGAGGTAAATAAAAACATTTGACTTTTTGCTATAAATATAGTATTATTTTCTAGTGTTAATTAAGAGGTGATTTAAATGAGTGAGAGAAAAAAAGTGTTTTTAACACAAGAAGGATATAACGATTTAAAAGAAGAATTAAATTTATTAATAAATATTAAAAGACCAGAAAACATTAAAGCTATCAAAGAAGCTAGAAGTTTAGGTGACTTATCGGAAAATGCTGACTATGATGCTGCCAGAAATGAACAAGCAGAATTAGAAGCCAGAATTAAAAAATTAGAAAGTATCTTAGAAAATGTTTCGATCATTGAACATACTGATAAAGAGAAGGTTGGTTTAGGAAGTACAGTTACTATTAAGTACCTAAATGACCATAGCGAAGATGAATACAAAATTGTCGGTAGTCAAGAAGCTGATCCATTTCAAAGTAAGATTTCTAATGAAAGTCCAATCGCTAAGGCATTATTGCATAAAAAGGTCGGAGATATTGTCATCGTAGAGAGTCCAACTGGTGCTTATGAAGTCAAAATTACAGATATAAAATAGATTAATAATAATTAATCTTTCTTATTGTCTCCGTAGCTCAGTTGGTAGAGCAACTGACTCTTAATCAGTGGGTCCACGGTTCGAGCCCGTGCGGGGACACCAATATTTTGAAAAACACTACTATTAATTTAGTGGTTTTTTGTTTCTATTGACTTTTTAAAGAATTCATACTAATATATTAAATCAAGAGAAAATATTAATAAAAATAAACTTTCATTGAGTAAATACAATAATAAAATTATTAATGTTGATATAGTATATACTGTTAATTATTTAGAAATAAGTAAAAGGGTGGTGATTAGTTCAATTTTTTACTAAATAAACTTAATATTTTATTAGTCTAAGCCATTTTTAAAAGGAGATGATAATATGGCAAGAAAAACTTTAAGTGATTTTAATTATGATTATCAAGCATACGCAGATTATTTAGAATCTGCAGAATGTGCAAATGATGATGGGTATGAAATTTATGGAGATAGAAACGGAAATGTTTATACACCAACTGGTGGTGATTGGACAAAAGGTCATGGACATAAGAATGAAAATACTAATTATGATAGGAAACCTAATATTAGTGATAGTAAAGGAAGACCATGGAAGAATCCTTGGTTAAAATATGAAGATAAATTAAATTTGAGCGATGAAGAAATACAATTATTAACATCATTATATGGAAATTCATTATTTGATTTAAAAAATAATGAATTAAATAAACAAAAAAGAACTTTATCTAAAAGAAAACAAAAAATAGGATATTAAAACTACAAAACATTATATTTATGGAAAATATATTAAAAATAGTTTATGATTATTCTATTAGTGGTAAAATTTTAGATATTAGAATAATAGAAAAAATAATTGCTTTGTTAATAGATAAAAAAGACATTAATAATTATGTTTCTAATATAAGTGTAATATCAAAGAAAAATAGTAAAATGCTTGCTTCATATTGCAATATTACTAGAATAGTTGTACTCAATCGCAATGTAATAAATTATATGATGGTAAGTATTGAAAAAAATTTATTAATTTCTAATAATTTTGAAAAAATATTATATAAAAATCTATCAATAATACAAGTTGTATTGCATGAGTTAGAACACGCGACTCAAGAAAAGATATTATATACAGAAAATAGTGTAGAAGCATTTTTACTTAGAATTTCATCATTAGTTAATGGTAATTTGAAAACAAAGTTATATGAAGTATGTCCAGATGAAAGATTAGCAGAAATTAAATCTTTTGAAGATATTATTAGTATTATAAATCCTGTTAATAAAAAATTTCTAGAATTGACTGATATTTTACAAAATGATAGGTTACAAAGATTACTAAGAGGATATCATTATAAAAATGGTTCTGTTAATTTTCCATTAATAGAGTTTATGAAATCAAGTAATAATTCCGAATTATTAGAATTATTTGATTGGTATAATGAAAATTCAAATATATGTTTAAATAATGTTGTTTCTGTATTTGAAATAGATGATAGATTTAAATATGGTTTTCCAATTGCATTAATGGAGTATTCCGAATCAATTAAAAATTTAGTTTTGTTTTTAAATAATAAATACAAGGACAAAGTAGTGGCATATAAAAATATAAAATCTAATATTTTGTAGTATAATTTATACGAGGAGGATAGTATATGAATATTCCAATTGAAGAATTAAAATATAATGAACCAGGCATAGAATATCCTGATGGATATAGAATAGTTTGTTTTTACAAAGATTATTATTCTATTGGTGCATACTGTAAAACAATAGAAGGATTCATGATAGGTCTTTCAGAATTTGATCCCATAATCGATGAATCAGATATACCTAATTTTATTTCTATTGATGATATACTTAATAGATATTTAAAACTTTTACCAGATACACACAGTGTAGCGATTTATAAAACTGATGGGACCTGTGTTGCAAAAAAAGCAAGAACTAAAGGTAAGATATAGTTAATTAAAATAAAATTATAAAAAACCATTAAAAATAGATTATTATTCAAACAGAGGAATAGTCTATTTTTATATAAAATGTGACATATGATTAATTTTTCTAGAATTGATAAAAGAAGTAAAGAGAAGATATCGAGCTGATGGATACGCAGAAGTGTATGTACAACTACAAAAACGAGGTTATAAACGGAGTTATGGATCAATGATGAAGCAGATAGGCAAAATGCCAAAAGAAATAATAAAGGCAAGAAAAGGATATACAAAACACGAAGAAATAAGAGGTCAATATCCAGGAGATAAAATCCAAGTGGATATAAAATATATTCCGAAAGAATGCTTAATGTTTGATACAATAGATAAGAGATACTATCAAATAACTGCGATAGATGAATATTCCAGGAAAAGATATCTAGAAGTAGTAGACGAAAAAAGTGTAACAAATACAACAAGATTTATAAGAAAGCCGGAGCAAAATATAGGATTAAAAATAAATGTAATACAAACAGATAATGGACCTGAATTTGTAAATAATCAAGTAGAAACAAATGAGGAAACAATGTTTGAGAAAACATTAAGATATCTAAGAATAAAACATAGAAGAACAAGACCATATTCTCCCTGGCAGAACGGAAAAGTAGAAAGAAGTCACAAAATAGATGGAGAAAGATTTTATAGCAGGAATGAATTTAGATCAATAGAAGATTTAAAGAAGAAAATAAAAAGATACAACAGTAGATATAACAATGTATCTAAAAAGGTGTTAGGATTTAAGTCACCTAATGAAATAATTAAAGAATATATATACTCAACTTAACTTACCAATTGTCTATTATTTTATAAAAAGTGTGACATATGATTGATTTCTCTAGAAGAATAAATTAACATTTTTGATAAAAACACTTGCTATTAGTAAATATATGTGTTATGCTTTAAATACCCAATGAGTTGATTTCTATTTATAGAAGTCGATTGTCTTAAGATATTTACCATTTTATATCTTTTAGATATGTAGTGGTGTAGTTTTATGATATATAATTCGTTGGGTTTTTAATTGATTATAAATAATAATAGATTATGTATAAATGTATGGAACTAATAAAGTAATGAAAAGTGTAGGATACCTGTTTAATAATAAAGATACTGTTTATATGATTAATAAAAAAAGGATAGAAATTTAACTATCTTTTTTAATGAAAATAAGTTCTCGACATCGAGAAGATAAAATAAAGGAGAAGATCATGTCATTTAAAGAATTAGGCCTATCTGATATAATTTTAAAGTCTTTAACAGAATTAGGTCATCATATCCCAACTCCAATTCAGGAAGCGGCTATTCCGCTTGTCTTGCAAGGGAAAGATGTTTTAGGTTGTGCACAAACAGGAACTGGTAAAACAGCTGCTTTTGTGCTACCAATAATTGAGTCTTTTATAAACAATGAAAAAATTACTGGTGGTACGGGAATAAAAGTTTTAGTTTTATCTCCAACCAGAGAATTAGCTATTCAAACCAGAGATAATTTTAGAAGGTATGGATCATACACTAACTTAAGATGTGGTGTTGTTTTGGGTGGAGTTAACCAAAGATCACAAGAAGAAGTTTTAAGAAGAGGCGTCGATATCTTAGTAGCTACTCCAGGCAGATTATTAGACTTAGTAAATCAACATATCGTTAAATTAAACTCAGTTAGTATTTTAGTTTTAGATGAAGCTGATACGATGTTAGATATGGGTTTTATTCATGATATTAGAAAAATTATTGCCCATGTCCCCGAGAAGAGACAAACATTAATGTTTTCAGCTACGATGCCTAATACTATTAGAAAGTTAGCCAATGATTTTTTGAAAAATCCAACGACTGTCGAAGCAAATACTACATCTTTAACCGTCGATAAAATTGATCAATCGGTCTACTTCGTCGATAAAGGTAATAAAACTAATTTATTGTTAGAAATATTAAATAGTAGAGAAGTAGTATCAACTTTAATATTTACTCGTACGAAACATGGTGCTAATAAACTAGCCTTGTTGCTCGATAAAAATAATCTTCACAATGAAGTTATTCATGGTAATAAGTCCCAAAATGCTCGTGTCAGTGCTCTTAATAACTTTAAGAGTGGCAAAAGTAAGGTTTTAATTGCTACCGATATTGCCGCTCGCGGTATAGATATTATTGAACTATCTCAGGTTATTAATTATGAATTACCTGAACTGGCTGAATCATATGTTCACAGAATTGGACGTACAGGTAGAGCCGGTTGTACAGGAATTGCTATTTCCTTATGTGATAGAAACGAAAAAAAATATCTCAATGAAATCGAAAAATTGATTAAACAAAAAATTATGATTATCGAAGATCATAAGTATCCACTTGGTTTATTAATTGACAATGAAGAGAAAATTAGTCAAAAAAAGAGATATTTCAATCACAATTTTAGATCTAAAAAGGAGCATTTTCAAAGAAAAATATCTTATCAAACTAAATAAAATTGAAACAGATAGTTGTTTTCTTTCAAAGATAAGATTAGTTGATTTATCATCAACTTTTTTTGTTTTATGAAATAATTTGTTGATGGCAACATATCATGTTATAATATATACATATACAAAAAAAGGAAATATATTTATGGAAAGAAAAGAATTGTTTGAGGGAATAAATCAAATTGAAAGTCTAATAAAACAAGTTGATGCAAAAATTTCAGAAATTGATAGTTCAGGACTGATGGTATTTAAAAAACATAATGATTTGCTTTTTAAAATTAAAGAATACATAGGTTTTATTAATGAATCTATTTCAAAAGCATATAGTTCCCTCTTAATTAATCAAGAAGAATATTTAAGAGCAAGAAATAAATTAAAAAAGATATACGAAGAGTATTGTTGCTTAAAAATCGAAAGTTTCAATAAACTAAGTTTCATTCCAAGCGTTCAATACTTTCCATATAATGTAGATACAGAGATTGATATATCTAGTGTTCATGGAGATAGAGTGGTACTAACATTTCCTAAAGCCGTATTTAAGATCACTGGGTATTCATATCACCCTTATAAGACACCAATGATTACTGATAAAAAAAACAGAATAAGTACCATCGTTTTACCAAATGTAAGAATGATAGATTATTATAAGTTTAATTGTTATCCTAGATTAGAAAAAGTCGAAGCACCTAACCTTGAATATTTATATGGTGAATCGTTTGAAAATGTAAAATCAAATAAAAAAGTCTTAGTTTGCAAATTTATGACGAACAGACTTTTAAGAGATAGTCTAATCAATGCCTATAAAAAGGAGGGCCTTGAAGTTAATTATCACGAGATTGAATTAAAATTGGCTATAATAAACAATAGAGCACAAAAATGTAGACACGAAGCCTTTATTGAGTCTTTAAAAAAATCAAAGAGGAAAAGGCATATTATAAAATATAATAAAATATGATATAATCATAATAGGTGGTAATATGATTAAAATTGAAAATCTTAAAGATAAAATAATCTTGCCAATCAAAAAATATTATGTCGGTTTATTATTGTTTACTTTCTCTACTATCGGGATCATGATATTAATTAAAAACGGCTATTATAATATTCATATTGCTGATAATAGTATGCGTTTGATCCTTACTTTAATATATGGTGGAGTATTATCGATCATTATCAGAAGTATTATCGAAAGAATACATAAAAAGACCAAATATGCTAACTTGCTATATATATTAATTCCGGTCATCATGGCATTAGTTTATTTAGTTGTTTTGCATGATATCAGTATCATAACTCAATTATTTAAATATTTCTTTTTATGCTTAATTACTATTATCTTATTCTTAATTATACCTTTTATTGGAAGGAAAGAAGATAGTGATTATTATAGTTACCGAGTAATTATCAGTTTAATTCTCACTGAAATTTGTTATTTTCTCTTAATGATCGGCATCTTTTTCGTCATTTACAGTATTTCAATACTATTTGAAATATCTATTAAGGAATATCTATATCCAGAAATTTCTGTCTTTATTTTAGGTATTATTATGCCAACTTTATTTTTATCCTTATTACCAAATAAAGAGTTAGAAAGAAAAGATTATCCTAATTTTATTAAGAAGATTGCAACTTATATTATCTATCCTGTTTTGGGTGTGTATACGATTATTTTATATGCCTATTTCATTAAAATCTTATTTGAATTCAAATGGCCTTCCAATATGTTAGGTAACTTAGTATTACCTTATTCCTTAATCTCAATAATAGTTTTATACTTTACAAGTAAAATGAAAAATTCTAACAAGTTAACTGATGGGTTTATAAGAATATACCCGTATGGTTTAATAGTTCCCATGATTATGATGTTGGTCTCATTTCTTCTTAGAATTAATCAGTATGGTTTTACTGAAGCTAGATATTATTCTCTAATGTGTTTTATCTTTGTGATGATATCAATATTGATTCTTAAGACTAAAAATAAAGTTAAATATATTTTATTAACTTTATCCATCCTATTATTTATTTCGGCATTTGGTCCATTGTCTTCATTCGATGTCTCTAAATTAAGTCAAGAGAAAAGATTTGAAAAAATACTAATCAAACATAATATGTTAAAAGATAATACAATAATTAGAAATTCGATGTTAAGTCAAAAAACAAAACAAGAAATTTGGAATATTCTCATCTACTTTGAAGACAACCATCAACTTAGCGATTTGGATGTACTTCCAAAAGACTTTAAACTCGATGATTTGGAAGAAACCTTTGGTTTTTCGAATAGTGATTTTTAAAACTACTTAGGTAGTTTTTTTATAAATATTTTTTCAAGTCTTCAATCGTACTACTTTGAAATTTAAGGAAATCTTTCGCTAACTTTATTGATTCTTTATCGGTTAACTGTTCGTAGTCTTTAATCTTCTTTTCCATATCGATACTTCCCATCGATATTCCCTTGATTAACATTTCGGAAATACTAGAGTCACTATTATCATTTCTAACATCTTTCATAATGCCCATTTTAGCACCCATCTTGCTCATCAAACCAGTTTCAGTTAAAGTCACATTATGCTTTTTTAATAAAGATTCTGTTTCCTTTAAAAAATCTTGATATTGTTTTAAAATATCTTCGATAATATTTTTAATTTTATTATCCTTATCTTTCAACTCCTTAGTTAACTCTTCGATTGTATAAGAAGCCATTTCAGCATCTCTATAAATATGTTTTAAAAGTTCAAATTTTTCGTTCATTACTTTATCAACCTTTCTCTTTTATTATTATGAATTAGTAAAAATTAATTATACAATTTAATTGTCTAGGTGATAGGAATTTAGAAGATAATTATTGTTTTCTTAAAGAAGTGATGATATAATTATCATTGTAAAATATGGAGGTATCAAAAATGAATACTAGTGAAAAGGTTGTTGTTATAACTGGTGCGGCTGGAGGAATTGGAGCATCCGTCGCCATAAAATATGCTAAGGAAAATGCTAAACTAGTTTTAGTTGATATGTCTAAAGAAAAATTACTTGAAGTTGCTCGTGAATTAGGTTTAACTAACGAAAATTGTCTTTTAGCGACAATCGACGTTTCCAAAGAGGAACAAGTAAAATATTATATTGATCGAACGATCGAAAAGTTTGGTCGAATTGATGTTTTTGTCAATAATGCTGGAATTGAAGGAAAAGTTCAAAATATTGTCGATACTGAAGAAGAAAATTTAGATTTAGTCCTAGGGGTCAATGTTAAGGGAGTTTTTTTTGGCCTTAAACACATCATGCCTCATATGATGAAAGCTAAAAAGGGTAGTATTATCAATACTTCATCGGTGGCAGGGTTTATTGGTTCCCAGGGATTAGGATCATATGTGGCATCTAAACATGCTGTTTTAGGAATTACTAAAACAGCAGCTTTAGAAGGAGCACCGTTTGGCATTCGGGTCAATGCTGTCTGTCCTGGTCCAGTCAATAATCGCATGATGCGTTCGATTGAAGATGGAATTATGCCGGGTCGGGGAGAAGATATTAAAAAAGGATTTGAAACGACGATTCCACTAGGTCGCTATGCTGATAATGAAGAAGTAGCTAGCATTATTCATTATTTAGGATCTGATGAAGCTAAATATATAACTGGAGCAGCTTTTCGTATCGATGGTGGAATGGGTGCTAAATAAAAAGATCTGATATTTATAAAGGTTGCTAAAAGCAATCTTTTTTTTGCTGCGAAATAAGCATATATTAGTTATGAATCGATATTATTTAATAAAGGAGATTCATATGAAAGAAAAGGAAAATAATAAAAATTTCATGTCTGCTAGTAATCTACCATATCCACCCATTAGCGTTCAAAAACCAAATAAATACTATGCTCTACTTCTTTTAGAAGATTATACTGGAGTAGTAAGTGAAATGACAGCGATTAATCAATACATTTATCATGATTTCACGATTTATAATACTAATCCTAAGATAGCTAAAGTATTAGAACATATTGCAATTGTCGAAATGCATCACTTAGATATTTTAGCGCAACTAATAATTTTATTAGGAGGAAATCCTACTTTTTATAATCAAGGAAATTATTGGAATGGTAGTTATGTCTATTATGGAAATAACGTCTTAGAAAAATTAATTGCTGATTTAAATGCTGAGAAAGAAGCTATTAAAAATTATCAGCTTCATATTAAAATCATTAATGACCCATATATAAAAAA
>CAZBQC010000003.1:29005-32767 GCA_964494015.1 uncultured Muribaculaceae bacterium | reverse complement strand
TTGTCTTAAAAGTAATGCGGGAACTTCTTTTAATTCTTTCATGCAAGTTATGACACTTACAACAATAAATAATATGAATAATAGCATGATAAGAAAAAGTAGAGTTAATTTAGCAATCCTAATTATTTTCTTTTTACGCAATGTTTTGCTACTAGCCTCTTTTATTACTTTGCCTCTCATGCTCTACCATATCCTTTTTAGTTCTTTTATAATCACATCATATACCTTCTAGCATAAATTTATTTTAACATAATTCGACAAATTGTCAATATCATTTCATGTTTTTAACTAAATTAAAAGAAAGAGTTCTTACTGAAAAGATTGGCAAAAAAAAAGCTCATCGAGCTTCAATAATTAACTTTATAGCTGTTCGTTCTTCACCATCGATATTAATATCGGTAAAAGCTGGAATGCAAATTAAATTTTTTCCAGATGGAGCGACAAAACCTCTGGCAATAGCTACTGCTTTAATGGCTTGATTCAATGCTCCAGCACCTATCGCTTGTATTTCGACCGTCCCTTTTTCTCTAAAGACATTAGCTAAGGCTCCAGCCACACTATTGGGATTTGATTTACTAGATACTTTAAGTGTTTCCATATATATTGATTCCTCTCTTTCTTTCTACAAATAATATATGATAAAGACAAATAAAAAAGACTAAAAGTCTTAATTATTATGTTGACCAAAATACTTTTTCTTTTGTCTAATCATATGAGTTGTAATAACAGTTTCAATTTCATCCAATGCCCCTTTGTCAATTTTAGATAATTCAACAAATTCCTTGACGGTATCAATTTGTATTTTTCCCCAAAACAATCCAGAAGAAACTTTTAAGTCATTGAACAAATCTGGTGTAATAGAAGTAAAGAAGTATCCCCATAATAACCTTTTTTGCCCAATCAAAAGTCTTTTTGAAGTTATGGCAACAACAAATGTCGACATGATATTAAATATGCCAGCATTCTTTTGAGCTGCAAAGGCATAATATACTGTTTCATTGGAATCTAAATGTTTCTGAACCACACTACTATTAGCTTTTAAACGCCAAGAAATACCAAACGGATACTTATGTTTATGACTTAATACCCATCCATAAATAGTCTTCATCTTAGTTACCTACATTAATTATTTTATTAACTTTCAAGAAATCGACTAAAGCTGATCTTTCGTTATATCCATCTAGAACATCGATAAATGTACCATCTTTAGTATAGACTAGCATCGGTGTTCCAAAGCCTTCCTTCAATGATTCATCAGTATCAGTAAACTTCTCGTAATCATCTTCTGTCATATTATCAGTATTAAGATAATAAACATTAAAACGATATTCTTCCATGACATCCTTTAAAACCGGACTCATCATCTGGCAATACTGACAAGTTGGACGAGCTATATACACAGTTTTTAACTTATCATTTTTAATTAACTGCAAGTACTCATCGACACTAATTTCAATTAGTTCTTTATTAATAATTGGAATATAGTCATCGACAAAGTTAAGCACCGCTTCCATATCATTCTTACCTTCTAATTTAGCTAATATTTTATTATCTTTAACAACTAAAAGTAACGAGTCTTTACTAGTTTCTATTTGTTCATTTTTTAATAAGTTTTGATACTCTGCCTTCTGTTCATTATAATCTAAATTATAGATATCTAAGTAATAGTTATCAGCTAATTCCGTTAAAATATCATGTTGTTTAAGTGACTCTTTATTACTAGAATCAGCCACAAAAATGATACTAGTTGTTGCTTTTTCCTTAACTTCATAATACTTATCAAAATCAACATTTTTAACTAAAGCTGTGCTCTTATTACTTACCAAAGAAACAAAATAAGCTAATAAAACGACCACTAATACTATCGCTATCGGAAGTAACACATTTTTAATTTTTTCTTTCATATAAAACATCTCCTTTAAACTAATTATAACATGTCTTTATATAATTTTTAATATTTTTTCGTCAATACTTGATATTTTTTATTTTAAATCTGTCTTTAACAACAAATACTCATCATATGGTATTCTCTTATCTATCAAACCAGATGGAGTAATTTCCAAAATTCTATTTGCTGTCGTACTGATTAACTGATGATCATGAGAAGCAAATAAGATTTCCCCTTCAAACCTAATCAAACCATTATTTAAAGAGGTAATACTCTCTAAGTCTAAATGATTAGTTGGCTCATCTAAAATCAAAAAGTTAGGTCCCTCTAACATACATCTAGAGAGCATACAACGAGCTTTTTCACCACCTGACAAAACCCGGGTATTTTTAAAGACTTCATCTCCTCCAAAAAGCATCCTTCCTAAAAAACTTCGAAGAACTGTCACATCATCAATATCGTAATAATTACCAATCCAATCGATAATGTTTTGATCCCTAACAAAATATTTACTATTGTCTTGTGGAAAATAAGAAGGTTTAATAGTTTTACCCCAAATTATTTCACCTTTATCATATTTTTCTTCACCCATTAGAATTTTAAAAAGCATCGTTTTAGCAATAGAATCAGAGCCAACAAGTGCGATCTTATCACCTTTAAAAACTGTAAAAGATAATTTATCTAAAATTCTTTTACCATCGACTACCTTAGTTAAATTTTTAACAGTCAAAACTTCTTTACCAGATGGTTTATCAACTTTAAAATCAATAAAAGGATATTTTCTTGAAGAAGGTACAATTTCCTCAAGTTCAATTTTTTCAAGAATTTTCTTACGACTAGTTGCCTGTTTACTCTTTGAAGCATTGGCTGAGAATCTAGCAATAAATTCTTGCAATTCTTTAATCTTTTCTTCCTTTTTACGATTTTGTTCTTTTACTTGCTTTAAAGCTAATTGACTAGATTCATACCAAAAATCATAGTTACCCATATACAGTTTCATTTTACTATAATCAATATCGACAATATGTGTACAAACCTTATTTAAAAAGTAGCGATCATGAGAAACAACAATAACAATATTTCTGTAGTTAATCAAAAATTCTTCTAGCCAAGAGATAGCATCAATATCTAAATTGTTAGTTGGTTCATCCAATAACAAAATATCTGGATCTTGAAACAAGCTTTGTGCAAGTAAGACTTTAACTTTCAAATTATTAGGTAGTTCCCTCATCAATAAATAATGTTTATCGACTGGTACTCCTAAATTACTTAATAGAATACTAGCATCACTTTCACTGTTCCAACCATTAAGCTCCATAAATTCTGCTTCTAGGTTCCCTAACCTTATTCCGTCTTCTTCAGTAAAATCAGTATGAGAATATAATTCTTCTTTTTCTTGAATGATTTCATATAATCTTTTATGTCCCATTATAACTGTATTAATAACTGAAAATTCATCATACTGATAATGATCCTGTTTTAAAACAGAAATTCTCTCTGTCACAGGAATGATAATCTCACCACTACTAGTTTCAATTTCACCAGAAAGTAATTTTAAAAATGTCGTCTTACCACTGCCATTAGCTCCGATAACTCCATAACAATTTCCTGATAAGAATTTTATATTAACTTCTTCAAACAAAGTTCTTTTTCCAAATCTCAATGTAACATTATTTATGTGAATCATACTGCCTCCAAACTCTTATCATTTTATTATAGATCGAAAAAAAAAGCAAGTGTGGTACTACTTACCTCTTATTTTCAATAATAGTTACTATTTCTTCGAAATTATCTAAATTGGCCTCATAATCAACTGAGTTAGCCATATCTTTGATTTTAACCTTTTTAGTTTCTAATTCATTCTCCCCTAAGAC
>CAZBQC010000003.1:0-28995 GCA_964494015.1 uncultured Muribaculaceae bacterium | reverse complement strand
GCCCAATTAAAAGAGTTCTTAATTTTCTTATTACCCATTTCAATGACTACTTTTAAACCTAGTGAACGTAAGCTATTAGCTAATTTTAAACTTTCGACTTCTGTACCAAGAGGAATAATGAACAGTTCATATAAAGATTGATTAGAATAACTTTGTCTTACTAATTCATAGATTGGTTCAAGTCCAAAACTAAGTCCAACCGCCGGATAAATATTACCATCATCTATAAAATTAGTAATGATATTATTATATCTTCCCCCTCCACCTAAACTACTAGTAATTCTTCTTTTCTTATCAAAAAATTCAAAGATGATTCCAGTATATATCTCAAGACCACGGGCTAATGAAGGAACAAATTTAGTATACTTCTCTAAAGACAATTTATCTAGGTAATTATTAACTTCTAATACTTCGCTTAATCCCTCTTTTAATAACTTATTATTACTATTCTCAAATCTCTTTTCTAATTCACTTATATTTAGTTTAAATAATTCAAATAAGACTATTACTTTCTCTTTGACAATTCCCAAATTAATAAGTTCATCCATGACACCATCTTGACCAATTTTAGTTAACTTATCGATAGAAAGAATTACTTTAGTAATAAGTTTTTCTTCAATATCAACTTCTTTAACTAGACCAGATAAAAGTTTACGATTGTTCCATTCAATAACAATATCAATTCCTAAAGATCTAAATGCTTCGATAACTAAAGTGAATAACTCAACTTCTACATAACGATTATCAATACCACAGACATCGACATCACATTGATAAAATTCACGATTCCTTCCTACTTTAACCGGACCATCACGATAAACTTTACCTATTTCATAACGTCTAACTGGAAGGGAAAGACTCTTATACATACTAATTACTTTTGAAAAAGGTACCGTTAAATCATATCTAAGCCCTAACTTCCTTTTACCTTGATCCTCTAGAGTATAAACCTCTTTTAATATTTCCGCACCACCAGCATATTTACTAGCTAATAAATCATAATAAGTTAGGGTGGGTGTCTCAAGTGGCAAATAACCATAACTTTCAAAAATTCGTCTTAATTTATCAATTATTTCATTACGAATAATCATCTCATTAGGTAAATAATCAAATGTTCCTTTGACATTTTGGAGTTTAAATTCCTTTTTCATACAAAAAACCTCACTATTTCATGAGGTTATTATAACATAAATTTTAATTCTTACCAAGTATTTAATACATCGATATTATCAGAATATGGAGTTGGGTCAGGTGCATCAATTTTAACTGACACAGGTACTTTAAAAGCACTACCAAAAGCAATACAGTTTCCTGGTTGTAAAACTTTTAAATGACTAATAATCTCGCTACTGATACTAGGAACCATATTCTCAATATAATTTAAATCCTTTGGATGAAGTGTTCTTAAAATCAAAAAGTTAGAGCACTGTGAAATAGCTGTATCAGATAACTCACTAGGTCGTTGGGTAATAAGTCCCAAAAGGATTCCATACTTCCTTCCCTCTTTGGCAATACGATCAAAAATATTATATCCTAAAACAGTAGCATCGATGTCATTTTGTATATAACGATGAGCCTCCTCCATTAAAATATGAAAAGGAATACTACCTCGTTTTTTATTTTTGACAACAAAGTCAAACATCATTTTAGAAATAATTTTTGTTATGACCTTAGCCATTCTGTCATCGACATAGTTAATATTGAAATTGACTATCTGACAACGATTATTACTTTTATCATTAAGTAAAGAAACGATATATCCTTCTTTATCAATCATCTCTGGATATTCAAAGTATTCACTATATTCACTATTAATTAAGGAATGCAACCTAACACTAAGAATATTAGCATAGTCAAAAACTTTATTGCTCTTTAAAATTCCTTCTGATATTAAAGCAAATTCAAAAGCTTTTTCTAAGTCTAGCAATGTATAAAAAACTGTTCCATCATTACTTTTTTCTTCTAAACCATCTTTGATAAAACTAGAAACAAATTCAACTACTATCTCCATCTCCTGAATCTTACCACTTCGATCAATATATAAACATTGTTTTAAAGTTCTTGTATATCCTGGTTGAAATAACTGACTTTCTAAGTTCAAGGTCTGAGTATTGAAATTAGTTAAAGTAGCAATAATTTGATCTCGGACTTGGGTCGATGGATTACCACTAATTAGAATATCTAATAGAGCTCGAGCAATAATATCGTTTTTATAATCGAGAACCGCCTCGCTCTTATCTGCTAAAATAGCTACTAACTTTAAAGCTTTTTCGATGATTGGGATTTGAACACCTTCAGTCGCACCAAGTAATAAAGCTAAATCATCAACTCCCAATAACCAAAGAGGTATTCGCAATAACTCTTTTTCTTTATCATTTGTATTAGTCGTATAATTCTTATAATTTAAATTATTGGCTTTAAAATTATTAAAAGCATGGTCATACTCACCAAAAGCATCAAATAAAATAATATTGGAATTAATCTTTCGATCTAAAGAAGTAAAAATACTTTGCAAGATTTTAGCAACTGTAAAACTTTTACCACTACCACTGTTTCCTAAAATAGCAAAATGATGACTAAAAAATTCGTTGACTGGAATATTAATGCGATAATTATTGTAGATACTAGAAGTACCAAAAGCAATTTGATTGCCATCTAGCTCACTACTTCCCAATAATAAAACTAATTCAGATAAAGTAATAATTCTGACATTCGATTTGAAACTAGGCTTTTTCGTAATTCCTGGATAAAACTGATCGTTTTTTATTTCTCCAACGATCATGACACTAAGAACACTCATATTCTTAATGTCAACTACTTCACCAATTATCTTATCCTTGCCATCATCAAAGACCAAATGAATATTAATTAAATTAGCTTGATTACTAATATCAATCAATAGCTTCACTTCAATATAATTATCTTGAATACCGATAATATTTCCTATCACTATATCACACCCTATTATTCTACTATGATTAATATATCATAAATACTGAAAGAATAAAAGAAAATCTTTAACAGTGTTAAAGTTAAGTGTTAAAATCTGACCTTTTTAATAATTAAAATTACTTTTATAAGAAATCTTTTAAAGATTTAATTCCAATTACAATTAAATGCAGTTGGGAAATCAGAAATTGTCTTTCCAGCTGGGAATGTTATGTTTGGTATTATACCATAATAATTATCATAACAATTTGGAGCAAAAGCCGCCTCTTCCATTGTCTCTAAACTCGTAAGATTGCTTAAATCAAGAGTTTGTAGTTCATTTCTCTCAAATGCAGATTGACCTATTGTTATTAAATTCGTTGTGAAATTAGTGCGGAAAGATTAACTTAATATTTTTACTTCCTATATTCAAATTGATAATCTAATATTTTGACAATATCTCCGTTTTGAGCCCCCATTTTCTCTAACTTGTCATCAATCCCCATACTTCTTAATTTCTTAGCAAATCTAAGTACTGCTTCTTCAGAATTAAACTTGCTCATTTTAAATAATTTTTCAAGTTTCTCACCACTTAGAACATAAACGTTCTCACTGACTTTGGTAATCTTAAAATCAGCTTCTTTTTTAAACTTGTAGAGAACATGTCCTAAGTATTCATTTTCTTCATAAAGAGGTTCTTCTTTAATACTATCGACGAGATCAGCTAATTTTATTAATAATTTATCTAATCCTTTGGAGTCGATGGCACTGATTTCAAAGACTGGTTGCTTAACTTTCTTCTTAAACTCTACTAAATTATCTTTTGCACTGGCAATATCCATCTTATTGGCAATAATTATTTGTGGTTTTTCGATTAGTTTTTTACTGAATTTACCTAACTCATTATTGATGATGTCATAATCTTCAACTGGATTTCTTCCTTCGATACCAGACATATCGATGACATGAGCAATAATTTTAGTCCTTTCAATATGCCGTAAAAACTTATCTCCTAAACCGGCTCCAAGGCTAGCGCCTTCGATTAATCCTGGCAAGTCAGCCATGACAAAAGTCCTCTTATCCGAAGTTTGAACGACCCCTAAATTGGGAGTCAAAGTCGTAAAATGATAATCGGCAATTTTAGGATGAGCTTTCGATACCTTAGAAAGAATCGTGCTTTTGCCAACACTAGGTAATCCCACTAAACCGACATCAGCTAATAACTTTAATTCGATTTTTAATAATTTTTCTTCACCAGGTTCCCCGTTTTCTGAGAAATTAGGAGCTGTATTAGTTTGGGTTTTAAAGGCTGTATTGCCACGTCCTCCACGACCACCTTCGGCAACAACTAATTGTTCCTTATTATTTTTTAAGTCGGCAAGAATTAAACCCGTATCTAAATCTTTGACAACTGTTCCACGAGGTACCTTAATAACAACATCTTTAGCATTTTTACCATCTTTAGTTTTGCCTTCGCCATTTTCACCTTTTTCACCCTTAATCGTCTTCATATACTTTAAATCCAAAAGCGTATGTAGTCCTTCATCCACTTCAAAAATGATGTCACTGCCTCGTCCACCATTACCACCATTTGGTCCTCCAAAAGGAATATATTTCTCACGACGAAAAGAAGTACACCCATTACCACCTGACCCTGCGATTACTTTAATATTAACTTCATCGACAAACATCTAAAATCACCTTCTTAAAACTCTATTTTTTTCAATATCTATTATTAGCTCATAAACATGATTATAGCCACCTAATGCATAATCGAATAATTCTTCCTGACTATTATTCATCACATAGCCATTATAATCTTTAATCATCGGCAAATCATTACCCTCATCACCAATCGTAAAGACATCTCTTTTAGAAATATTATTTAAATTCATCACTTTTTGAACTGCACTACTCTTATCAATATCTCTATTTCTTAAAAAATAGTATTGTAAACCTTTATGAACAAGCCTAGTAACATCTAAATTAGGATATTTAGTCGCTATCAACTCATCAATTCTCTGATGTAACTTTTCTTTCTCTTTCGGGTCTAATAAAATAAAACTTTTTTCCAAGACTATAGATTCTTGCCCTTCTAAACAATCAACTCTTAGAATCTGAAGATTAAATTCCTGTAATTCCTTCATTAATTCATGATGATTTAAAGCTAACTGTTCAAAATATAAAATTTTATCTTTTTGATCAAAAATCATTATCCCATCTAAACATCCTAGATAATCATACTTTATGTTATACTTAATTATTTTTGGCTTGATCGTCGAAAATGGTCTTCCTGTATTTAAAAGAAATGTTCCACCATTAGATCGAAAACGATTAATAGCTTCAAGATTAATTCGAATATTTATTTCATCTGTATACAATGTACCATCATAATCGCTGACCAGCAAGATGCTTTGCATTAATGTTCCCCCTCTAGAAAAAAAAGTCCCAACAGGACTATTGTAACATAAATTTATTTTTTTGTAGAGAAAATTGTAATACCTACTAAAATAAAGATACCAATCACCATACCGACAATGATATAGTTCATGCTTTTAGGATTATCAATCGTATCGTTGACGATAGCTCCCGTTAAGAAGTATTCTGAACAATGCTCGATCTTAAACTCGGCATAACCATTTTTAACTTTGATATTGTTTCCTAAATACTCAATTTTATTCTTTTCTTCATCGTAATAGTACAAGTACAATCTTTTACCATCTTTATACTTATTACCAACATATACTTTTATTGTCGCATCACTTGGTAAATCACCATGATGCTCAAAAGAAATTACTGTCTTATCGACATCTCCGATAATTTCCTCGATCTTCTCTTCATTTTTGGAAGTAAAATCAATCTTGAAATCGAGAGTCACATATTCCCCTAATTTATCTTTTTCAAAGTTCCAGGAATATATTTGTCCATTGCTTTTATCTCTTACTTCAATAATTACTTTGTCATTGGTAATAGTCTTATTAATATTGTACTTATCTTCATCAATCCCTAAAACATTAATGTAAGGAGGGATTTCCTTTAAAATGGAAGCATTACAAATAATTGGGAATAATAATAAATACAAAAGTAAAAATTTAAATGTATTCTTCATACTCCTCCTTAAACTTTTTAGATGATTTTTTTACTTATTTAAGATTTCAATGGTTAAAATAATAAAAGGAACTAAATTGAAAAAAAACTTAATTAACATTATTAACAAAATATTATCGTTATTCCTAATATATGCAAAAGACATAATTAAGGCCGGAATAAAGTATAGTAATAAATAAATTCCAATATACATGATATTTAAATCAGCATATAAAAAATTCATTAAAGTATATAATAAACTACTTATTAGTATGAACAATATATCACTTTTTATAATTTTTCTAATTGATTCCCTAAATAATAATTCTTCAGCAATAACTGCAAATATCATTGTTTTAAAAGCAATATATACAAAAGACAAATCAGCTATCTTATAAATTTTAGAAGTATTTTCATCGATTGATAAGTTAGGAATAAAAGTTTCTAGTATTAAAGCAACGAGAATTTTTGAAATAAATAATATAATAAACCACATTAATACTAACTTTATCAATTTACCAATTTTGTTATTGCATTTTTTGGATAAATTAGAAAAATCTTCTTTAATGTCCTTCCAGTACATAAATATTATAAAAATCATAAAGATAAAATCACCGATAAAAGCTGATAAAATTGTATCTAATCCTAAATTAATTAAAATATTTGAAAAAACATATGAATATCCAAAATAGATTAAAAATACAGTAATTGTTTTGATTAATTTCTTAAATTCTGTTTTTTTAGAAGTTAGCTTTACCCTTTTCAATTATACCATCCTACTTTCATGATAAGTATATCATATTTTTAAAATAATGCAAATAAAAGAATCTAAATTAATTTTAATTTAGATTCTTCTTAGTTAAATTGTTTAAATTACATGAACCATCTAAAAAACCACATATTCTTACCTCCCTTCTTTATTCTACAATCATATTATATCACAAAAATATTCAATAACCTGTCTCTTTTATCAAAAATAATAAAAAAAAGTAGTATTTTATTACTACTACTTTACAATGTATGTCAATTATTTTACAGTATACACACTGGCTTGAGTTCCACTTTTTTTCGATTTTTCGAATTTGACTGTCCCAGTAATTGTCGTATACAAAGTATCATCTTTACCACGCCTCACATTAACTCCTGGATGAACTTTGGTTCCACGTTGACGATAGATAATGCTACCGGCTGAAACTACTTCACCATCACTGGCTTTAGCACCTAGTCTGCGTCCTGCTGAGTCCCTACCGTTAGTACTTGATCCTTGGCCTTTTTTATGCGCAAATAACTGGATATTTAAAATTAGTTTATTCATTACTAACACCTTCCTTTATCATTATATTTTTAGGATACTTTTCACTTAATTCCATTAATAAATTAACCATGTTGACAATGAGTTTATCGATAACAAGATCTTTTTTCAATATTTCTATTTCTAACTGATCCTGATTTTCCGAATATTTAATAGCCTCACTATCAATTTCAATGATTCCATTAATCGTCGTAATCACAATACTGCTCACAGCACTACAGACAATATCTTTACCTACTAAATCGTAATCAGCATGACCATTAATTGTAATCTTACTGATCGAATTATTCTTTTTTAAGATCTTAACTTTAATCATTGACTACCCATTTATTTTAGTAATTTCTACTTTAGTATATGGTTGGCGATGACCTTGTTTACGTCTAGTGCTACTCTTCTTTGGCTTGTAAGTAAAAATAGTTAACTTCTTTTGTTTGCCATGTTTAACGACAACACCTAGAACGGAAGCACCTTTAACATAAGGATTGCCAACTTGATTGTCAAGCATCAATACTTCATCGAATTTAACAGTTGAGTCAGCTTCATTATCTAACTTTTCAACATAGATAATGCTTCCTTCTTCGACTAAGTACTGCTTACCACCAGTTTTAATAACAGCTTTCATTTTTTCCTCCTCTAATTAATCAAGACTCGCTCTAAAGGTACTAATCAATAGTTTATAACCTCTTCAAGGCGGTTTGAAGATAAGGACTTCAAACAAAAAGATAATATCATAAATAGCGATCGAAGTCAAATAAAATCTCAAATAGTTGCTTTTCCTTATTATTATATGTTAAGATGTTAAATGATAGGAGTTTGATTTATGAATTATATTGTCGATGCGGTTATTGAAATACCTATGGGTACCAAAAATAAATATGAGATTGATCAGAAGACTGGTAAAATTCGTTTAGACAGAGTGCAGTACTCTTCGATGACTTATCCAGCTGAATATGGTTTTATCGATCAGACTAGAGCTCGCGATAATGATCCCTTAGATATTTTAGTCTTGACATCTGAAGCTACTTTCCCAGGCTGTATTATTCAATCTAAAATAATCGGCTACTTGGACACGATTGATAATGGTAATCAAGATCCTAAAATCATTGCTGTCAATAATGTCGATCCAAGATATAACTATCACAACGACATCAGTGACATCCATGAAACTACTTTAAATGAAATTAAAAACTTCTTTCAAAACTATAAACAGTTACAGAATATCGAAGTTAAGGTTTTTGACTTTCATCCAAAGGAAGAAGCTCTAAAAGTCCTCGAAGCTGCTTATCAAAGAAAAGATGTCTAGCCAATAAAAAACGCCGACATCTTTTTTGTTTGGCGTTTTTTAGTTCTAATTATTGATTATTCCTGCTGCTGAAAGTTATTTTTTGATCGGTACTAACTTGATTATCTTTGTCATCTAAAAGCTGAATCTCTTCTTTTTGATAGTTGAAATTAGCATTGTTTGTATTGGCATTATAATTCTCTCGATTAATAACGGTACTGCTAGTAATCATTCCTTTATCAGGATGTTTTTTGTTACCTCTACCCTTTATAATAAGAACTATTACTAAAACTATTATTCCTAAACCTAGTACTCCAATTGCGATTAGCAATGTTAAGTCCAGTGTATTTTTGACCTTGATATTCAATATATAATCCTGAGTGGTTCCGTCTTCAGCGGTGACCCTAATTTTTACTTGACTGCCATCGACTAGATTTTCATTATTTAAAATACGGTAACTGGCTTTGGAATCTTCGGTCGAGGTCGTAATACTTAAACTCTTATCTTTACTATTAATTGTCAAAGTATAACTATATAAAGTTTTACTAAAATCAAACTCATAACCATCGACAGTTAACTTGGATAAATATTTGTTGCTGGATGGTAAAGGAGCTTCCTCAGCTTGTCTCATGACAGTTATTTTATATTCAGCAGTCATGCCGTTTTCAGCCGTTACCTTGACTGTAATAAGGTTTTCTCCAACTACTAAATCTTTTCCACCAGTTATGGTAACGGTTGATTTAGTATCTTCCGCTTCCTGAGCAACAGTAATATTAGTAACAGTATAAGGAACAGTCAAAGTATAGGTTAAAACTTCTTTATCGAAAGTTAAACTGCCATTACTTAACTCTAAGCTTTTTAAGTACGTATTGGTACTTCGGTTATCCGCTCGATTGATAACAATGGTGTAAGTTTTAACTGTCCCTTTTTCTGATTCAACTTTTAATAAGAAGGTATTTTTACCGTAATCGATACTTTTGATACCAGGACCAAAACCCGTTGAAAATTTGGCTTTAGTGTCAGTCTTGGTAGCATTAATTGTCACAGCTGACACTTCACCACTAACATTTACTGTATACGAAGTTGTCTCGGATGCGAAAGTAATCGGATAATTCTTACTGGGGCTCTCGATCGTCAAAGCGCTAAGAGTATTGATTGTACTTCGACCATCCGGACGATTAATCGTCAAAGTGTAAGTTTTTTTCGTTCCGACCTCTGGATCAACTTCGATAGTAACAGCATTATTGCCATACTCTAGTCCTGAAACAGTTGTTCCTGACACAGTTGAGCCTTTAAATTTCATCGTCACGACCTGTTCAGGATGTCCTTTAGTTGTTACGACAGTAACACTTGAGACGTCTGTTCCTAAAGTATGCGAATAGCTTGTTTCGACAGTTATCGGAATATTAGTTCCACCAACAACTAAAGTCGCTAAAGAATTGTTATTTGACATAACTCTGACCGCATCAGAAACATCGGCAATACCAAATGTTGCCGGAGTCCCAGTTTCAATTTCGATTTCATCTAGTGTAATCGTGACATTGGGAGTACTTCCAGTCGACATTTCAGCTGTATCTTTTATCTTTAAATAGATAGTCGTAATTGGTACAGTTTCAGATAACCCTTCGGGCAAATCCGCCGTTAACACCAAAACACTGCCGGTCAACCCATTAGTTGCCGTTGTTCCATATTCGACAGCATCATCGGGATCAAAAACAATAGTTGCCGAAACTCTAGTTACAACCTGTGGTGACGAAAGATTGACAGCACAGGCAAAATTCTCACCTTGCTCTAGTTCATCAGAAGCACAAGTAAGTGTTATAGTAGCTTCATCAGCCTTAACATAAAATGGTAAAAAACAAAGAGCTAAAAGCAACGAATAAAATATCTTTTTCATTTACCCTCCTCATATAATATAGTATAGTTTAGAACATACCTTATTATAACTACACTATATCACCAAATTAAAAAAAAGTAAATTATTATTACTTTTTAGTAAAAACCAATTGACAGATTAAGACGAATACAAACCGTGAATTTTCTGTCTTTCTATTTCCGTAATATCATCAAGTATCCACTTACTATTATCTTTAGTAAGGGTTAAAGTAAGAGTATATTTGATTCGCTCAGTCATTTTTTTCATTTGCTCAATTTCATAATCCTTATATTTTCCTTCATCCAGATTACCATCAGTCAAAAATTGACTTTCATTATTAGCTAAATATTGCTCAGCAGCATCGATCGCTTTATTATAATCAAAAACTTCAATTTCGACTTCGACTGCTGCCGTATTGCCATCGATCGTTTCTTTTTTTATTTCATAAGCTAAATTTTGATACTGTTTCTTCATTAATTCTTTATAATCAGTTTTTTGACTGGCCGTCAATTCGATATTACTTTCCAAAGTATTATCTAATTGAGTTATCACCTTATTATCGAGTGTTTTGTATGTACCTAAAAACTCCTCTACTCTTTTAGTAGGATTGTTCATTAATAATTCGCACCCTGTCATAAAAAATAAAGATATTATCAATAAGAAGATTTTTTTCATTTTTATCCCTCCAATCATATTTTTGACATAAAAAAAAGAAATATACTAAAATATTTGCTTTTTTTAAATTAACTATTGCCTGTTTCTCCGCCACTACTTAAAACTACAACCTGACATTTTTCAGTAATACCCGTTTTTTCATCAGTGACAGTTATTGTCGTTTTGCCAATGGTTTTACCTTTGACAAAACCAAATTCATCGATCGTGGCAACATCTTCATTGCTACTTGTATATTTTAATTCAAGGTTGTTGCTATCAGATGGCTCAAAGTTTGTTTCAATCAGATATTTATAACCTAGTTGAAGGAAAATATTACTTTGATTCAGCAAAATCTTTTTTAATTCTACTTCTTCAGTACCGACCTCAATATTAACACTATCGGTAACTTTTTTATTATTTAAACTGGTAGCCGTAATTAGAGCTGTACCTTTTTTTAAAGCCGTCACAACACCCTGATGATTTACTTTCGCAACTTTCTCATCACTACTTTTAAAGTTGACTGCCTTGCTAGCTGAATCACTAGGATAAACACTGACTGATAATTGATACTTCGCTCCAACTTTGATACCGACAGTCTCACTACTAATGGTAATCTTTTCGACTCTTTTAACGATCCCCAAATTATAGATTCCGTAAAAAGCCATATAGAAAACTATCAGCGCCAAGCCTAGTAATAAAGCTACTTTCGCAATAGTTGCCTTTTGAAGGCGGAATTTTTTACTGATAACTTTTTTCTTTTTTTTCGATTTTAACTTCATAATGACCTCTTCTCTTTATTCTAATAATAGATTACCACTAATCAGGTTTTTATGTCAAGATAAAAGGAAGAAATATCGACTATTTCTTCCATCTATATAAACGCTTAGCATCTAAGCGTCACCATATATTATGCTGGATATTTTAAAATGGTTAACTTTTTTTCAAAAATAATTTTAATGCTGCCATCCCGACTAGTTAGATACGGCTCAATGTCGTAATCGTCAAGTCTAGTCATTACTTCTTGACTAGGATGACGATATAAGTTGTTCCGTCCAACTGAAATAAGGGCCATTTTAGGTTTAGTTGTTCTTAATAATTCTAAAGTAGTACTAGTTTTACTGCCATGGTGACCAAGTTTGATGATGTCAACTTGACCTAAATAATATTTACTTAAAATAACTTGTTCTGTCTTTTCTGAAGCGTCCCCCATCAGTAAAAGACTAGTTTTAAATATTTTCACCAGTAAAACCAAACTGCTATCATTTTCCTCTCCTAAATTTTGACCTAATAAGAACATTTCCATAGCGCCAAATTTAAACATTTCCTCACTCTTGGAAATGGAATAAGAAATCTGTCTATCTTTTAAGACTTGGATTACTTTTAACTCTAAATCATTAAGTTGATTTTGATTAAAATAAACCTTTTTGACTGGAAAATTATTAATGAGATTGATCGCATCTCCTAAGTGATCATAATCTCCATGCGTCAAAAACAGGTAATCAAGATGTTTAATTCCTAATGACTTAAGTAAATAAATAGTTCGATCGGTAAGATGATAATGGTAATTCCCGCCAGTATCGATTAAAACTGTTTGACTGTTAGAAAAAAGAAGCAGTGAATCTCCCTGTCCAACATCGATCATGATGAGGTAACTCTTCTTAAAAAAATCGTTATAGTGATAATGACAGAAAAAGATCGTCATCAAAAATATCAAACCATAATATTTTCTTTTCGTTACCAAGTAAACAGTGACTGTAATAATTACATAATAAAGTAAAACAATTAATAATGATGGTCGACAAAAGATCAAAGTACCAACTTTAATTTTACTTAAAAATAAGGATGAACCTTCTAACAAATTAATGAAGAAGATAAAAAGAGGTCTTAAAAACGGCAAGCATAAAGTTATTAAACTCAATGGAAAAACAATGATATTGACGAAAGGAACAAAAAACAAGTTATAGAAAACTCCCAGGATATTGATCGAAAAGTTGTTGAAAATCGTAATCGGCAGACTGACAATAAACGATAAAAGCGAGACTTTGAATAATGACCAAAGATAATTCTTACTACCTAATTTATCACTGAAAAGAATGAGATAAAAACTGATTATAAAGGAATATAAAAAACCCAAGTTATAAATTAAAAAAGGATGATAGAAAAGGGATAGAGCTAGAGTTAAAAAAAACAAATTAAGGGTCTTGATATAAAAGTAATAAACTTTATTGATGGTTAAAAGAAAGAAAAAAAGACTGGCTCTTAAAATCGATGGTGAGCCGTTAGTTAAGAAAAGATAAAAGAGTAAAAATAATAGACAAATGAAATAACGTTTTTTTTCAGATACCTTAATTTTTTTTAAAAAACCTAAGATAAGAAAAGCAAAAATCGAGATCTGCATACCACTTACGGCAAGTAAATGACTGATACCATTACTTTGATAACTATCTTTTACTTCTTTTTTTAAGCTTGACATATCTCCCAAAACAAAGGCCTTTAAATAAGGTCCTGCAACACTAGAATCATCTGTTTTTGAAAGAAGATAATTTTTCATCTGATAAAAGATATTTTTGTTTTTAGCCACTAATTTTACTTCTTCAATTTCAAGAAGATAATAAATTTGATTATAAAATAAATATTTTCGATAATTAAATAAATTAGGAATCGTATTATTTTGAGGAACTGATAACTTTCCCTTAATGGATATCTGGTCTTCGATTTGATATTTCTTGACAAATTTATCAATATCATCTTGCTCTTCGTAATAAAGGTTCCCGATCATCTTCTCCAAACAAAATAAATCTAGCTTTAGCCCAAAATCTTCTTTGGTAATCCCTTTGATACGACAGGTAAACTCTTGATCAGTTTCTTGATATTTACTTGTATAAACCATAACTTTTGTAACCATAAAAGTATAGATTAAAGCCATACTTAAAATTAAATAGAAAGGATAATTAAACAGTAATATTTTCCTTAATCTTAGCAAAGGTACTAGCTCCAATCCCACTGACATTCATAATGTCTTCAATTTTTACAAATAGTCCATTACTTTCTCGATAAGCAATAATATCTCCGGCTTTACTTTCACCAATCCCAGTTAGAGTCATTAATTCCTCTAAAGTAGCTGTATTAATATTAATTTTTGCTGCATCGGTCTTTTCTTCAGAGTTATCGATACAAGCATCATTTTTAACTGTCTCTTCAGCCTGACACTTTTCGACCTTAATCTCTTCTTCTTCCTTGATCTTTACAAAATTATTCACTTCCTCTTTAGTATAGACGACGATCACCATCTCATCAAAAACCCTTTTACTTAAATTAAGAACTTTCGTATCAGCTTCAGCCTTGAGACCTCCTGCTACTTTGATGACATCGATGACACTGCTTCCCTCGATAATGGAATATACTCCCGGATTTTTGACTGCTCCTTTTATATCGATGAGATATTTTTTAACTACTACCTCCTCTCCTACCTTTTCTTCTTTTTCTTCCTTTAAAACCAAGGATTCATCTACTTTCTCAATTTCTCGCTGATTATTTTCAAACAACAAGAAACCTAATACCCCAATGATTGATAATAAAATAATAATAGCTGTAACAATTAATTTAACTTTATAACGAACCAGAAAAATAATAATCTTTTCCATAAAAAATAACCTCCTACTGAAGATTATTTCTTAATCACTTACCTAAATCCTACCCTTTTTTCATTTTTTTTAATAATTTTTCTCTGGTTTCATAGTTGACACGTTGTACAATCGCTAACGATATTACTAAGCACATCGTAAAGCTTCCTCCGTAGCTTAGAAAAGGAAGTGGAACACCAGTTAGGGGAATAAGACCAAATAAGCCACCTAGGTTGATGACGATATGAAACAAAATAAACAAGAATATTCCATAACAGATAATTGCTCCCCGATCGGTATAACTTTTCTTGGCAATTAAGTAAATTCGCCACAAGATAATAAAGTACAAGATGAGAATGACGACTGAAATAATTAGTCCCAATTCCTCCATGACGATAGCAAAAATAAAATCAGTGTAGGCTTCCGGTAAATATAAATACTTCTGAGTACTATTTCCTAGCCCCTTACCAAATAAACCACCATTATTGATGGCAATATAGCCATTACAGACTTGGTTCCCCGACGAAAAGAATTTCTCGGTACTGCAAGGATCAGCAAAATCTAATCGTGCCAATTGTCTTTGCAAGATCAACTTAATGCCATTATTTAATAACAGCATCGAAAAGATGAAGAATAATCCTAGTATTACCAGTAAACATTTTCCTTTAGCTTTTTTAGTAATCGGTAGCGAAATAAAGATGAAAAGGACGATTCCTAAAAAGATAGCAGCAGTTCCTAAATCCGGTTGAGCCATAATCAAGATGATATTAACGCCAGCCATAACTAAAGGAAAAATATTAAATCCTAATTTTTCTGAAGCATCTTTATTCATCGTATAATAACTAGCCATCCAAATAATAAAAACTATTTTCCCAAACTCACTAGGTTGGATAGTAAAACTGCCAAGTAGTGGTATCCAACTGATAGCCTGATTTTGAACTTGTCCATAAATTAAAAGAAAAGATAAAAGTCCGATAATGACCCATAATAAAATCCAGGAGACAGCACAATAAGTTTTGGTACTGAATCTGACGACAATAATAGCCAAAAGAAAACTGATAATCAAAAACAATAACTGCTTTTCAAAAAAGCGATAAGGACTAGCTTGGTATTTGACGAAAGATGTGACATTAGAAGCCGAAAAAACCATTATTATGCCAATGACAAATAAAATTAAGCTACATATTAATAACCATTTATCTAGACTGTCAATAATTTTTTTCATTCTCACTCATCTTCCTAAAAGAAAAGATATTATTACAATGTCTATTCTAGTCATTATAATAATATCAAATTTATCCTTTGTTTACAATAATCTTATCTAAAAACTTCTTGCTTTTTAAGTAAAGACCTGTATATTTATCATAGTACTCTTCGATAAAGTTACTAATTTCTTTCTTGGTCTCACTGCTTACCTCAAGTTTAGTAATCTTGCTAATATCGACACAATACAAGAGATGAATCAGTTTAATGGTTTTATCACTGACTAATTTCTGATTAGTATAACAGTTTTTACAGATATATCCACCACTCTCACTATCGATTGTCACAATTTGCTTGTTGCTCCCACAACTAGAACAACTGTCGATTACCGGCATTACTCCAAGATAATCAAGTAACTTTAATTCGATAATATTAGTTAGAATAGCTGGATCATACTTTTCATTAATTTTTAATAATGTATTAATATAGATATCAAAAATTTCATCATCGTCAACTTGTTTGATAACTTGATCGACTAACTCGGTAATGTAGGAAACATACCCAATCCTCGTAATATCAGTCATAATGTTTCTAAAACTGTCGATTACATCGACACAAATCAAAGTTGAAAGTCCATTTTCTTTGTAGTAAATATTAAAGTATCCATATGTTAACTTAGTACTGACACTTCGTAATTTACTTTTCGGGCCACAGCAACCTTTAGATAAAATCCCAATTTTCCCTTTTTCCCTAGTTAAAACATTTAGGATTTTTGAAGATTCACTATAGTTAGTCTCTGTTAAGACGATTCCCTTTACTTTGATTATTTCCATTTTCTAACCCCTCATTGCCTATTTTTCTAAGTAGTAAAAAATACTTTACATTACCAGTTTTAGCAAATAAATCCCATAATATTTTTTTCATCATTTCACCTACTATTATAATGATGAAAGACATTAGTTTTTATTCACTCTCTATCGATTAAACCAAGTTCCTCTAAATTGCTTTCTCGATTACGCCAATTATTGATGGTTTTAACATAGAGAGAAAGAAAGACTTTTTTGCCAAAATAGTCTTCTAAATCGAGTCTTGCCCTAGTACCAATTTCTTTCAACATCTTGCCTTCGTGACCAATAATAATCTTCTTAAGATTATCGCGATCGACGACAATTAAAACCCCAATATTGATAATATTTTCTAATTCCTCATAACTCTCAGTAAGACAAGTAACAGCATGAGGAACTTCGTCAGTCGTCAGTTCCAAGATCTTTTCACGAACTCTTTCGCTAACTAAAAAATTAATATTTTGATTCGTCAAACTATCATTAGGAAAATATTTAACATCACCAGTTAAATATTTTTTAATCGTTTTAATCAGATCATCAATATTGTTATTTTTTAAAGCTGAAAGTGGAATAATTTCCTTAAAAGGATATAAATCTTTGTATTTATCGATTAAAAGTAAGAGTTGTTCTTTCTTGACGAGATCGATTTTATTTAAAACTAAAATGACATCAGTCTTTATTTCTTTAAACTTATCGATAATGTAAAGATCTCCTTTGCCAAGACCGGTTGAAGCATCAACTAAAAAAACAATTAAGTCGACATCCATCATCCTTAAGGCTTTTTTATTTAAAATGTTCCCTAATTTATGCTTTGGTTTATGAATACCAGGTGTGTCGACAAAGACAATCTGGGTCTCTTCTTCATTGTAGATCCCTAAAATAATATTTCTCGTCGTCTGAGGACGAGAAGAAGTAATGGCAATTTTTTTGCCTAAAATACTGTTTAGTAGTGTACTTTTTCCAACATTTGGTCGTCCAACTAAACTGACATAACCACTTTTCATTTGACACCATCAAATGGATATGGACAAATTTCAGAAACTTTGTAAGTAGCTTCTTGATCTTTAGTATAAACTATCACTTCCAGATTTTGATCAAAAAACTCAACGAAAGTTTCACGACAAATAAAACAGGGCATTCCTAAATGATCGGTATCATTCATGATATGAATTCTCTGAAAGTCTCCTTTTTTGTAACCGTGACTGATGGCTGAATTGACAGCATTTCTCTCAGCACAGATTGTCCCACCATAACTAATATTTTCGACGTTAACACCAGAAAAAATACTTCCATCCTTCATTTCGACAATACTGCTGACATGATAGTTGGAATACGGTGCATAACTATTTTTTAATAATTCTTGTAACTTTTCTCTCATCATAATCTCCTTTTATAAATAAGCGATAATTTTAGGTAAAAAAATAATCAAACCGATGATAACTGAAGCTAGGCACATGATAAAAACAGCACCACTTCCACAATCTTTAGCAATTTTGGCAAAAGGATGTTTTTCAGGCATGGCAATATCGACAGTATACTCAATCGCGGTGTTAACCAACTCCAAAGAGATGATTAAAGCCATTATTGTAATTAAGGTTACCCATTCGACAAAATTAATTTTAAAGATAAATCCTAACGAAACAGCAATGACTGATATAACAGTCATAATCATTAAATTTTGCTCATTACCAGCTAAAAATTTAATTCCGGCCAAGGAATACTTAAAACTATTTCTTAGTCTTTTGATTGAAAATTTTTTCTTCTTATTTTTTAATACCATATTCATCTAGTATCTCCTTCTGTAAACTAAACATTATTTGTTCATCTTTTGAATCAATGTGATCATACTTTAACAGATGTAAGAAGCCATGAATGGCAAGAAAAGCCAGCTCCCTTAAAAGTGAATGATCATAAAGCTCGGCCTGTTCTTTGACTTTATCGATCGAAATGTAGATATCACCTAAAACTCTTATGCCTGGATTTTTAACAATATTATCATCTTCTAACGCAAAGCTAATGACATCGGTTTCAACATCCTTTTCTCGATAAGTTTTATTTAGTTCTCTAATCTTTTTATTACCAACGATAATAACATTAAACTCTGCTTCTTCCAACTTTAATTTTTTCGCAGCAAAGTGAAGAAAATCATCGATGATTTTTAATTCTTCAAGCACTTCATTTGTTTCATTAAATATTCCAATTTCCAAGTTTTACCTCCAAAACAGGATAATTATCCCAATAATACAAGAAAGAACAATCAAAGATAAAAACCAATCTTTTTTCAAAATCTTTGGCAATCGATCCCAAATTCGATCAACTCCTAGATAACATAAATAACCGATGGTGCCACCGATAAGATTCAAGATAATATCGTCGATATCAAAGACTCGACCTATTAATAACTGAGTTACCTCAATCGAAATTGAAGCAAAAAATAAAAGTAATAAAGCCAAAGTTGGTTTTTGAATTTTGACATAATAGGAAACAAAGAAACCAAAAGGCATGAACATTGCCATATTACCGATGACATTGCGATAAAAAAGTCGCGAGCCAATACTGTATCTTCCAATTTCTTTAAAAGGGATAAAATTATTCGTTGACCAACTGACATCTTCAAAAGTTACCACTTGAAAAAGACAAAGGACATAGATGATAAATAGTAAATTCATCAATTCCCGATAAAGGATAATACGCTTATGATTCTTTAATAAAAAAGCTATTCTTAGGGAAGACACAATTAAAACTGATATGAATATCATTGGCCAAGTAAAATTAATAATGTCTTTAACTTCGTTGGTAATTGGATTAAACATTTGTTATCAGTCCTTACTCTTCCTTTATTTCGACCAGTTTTGTAATATCTTCATAGATCTTAAAAAACATATCTATTACTATTCTACTATCTTTTTCTGTAATTTTCAATTTTTTTTGTGCTAATATTTTACTATCCTTAGGAACAATGGTAAATAACTTCTCACGGGCCTTTTTAATCGCTTCTTCAAGAGCCTCTTCCTTAGTATAGCTTTCATCGATAATATTTAGCTCCATCAGCTTATTCTTTACTATTTTAAAAGGAATTATTTTATCTTCAAACAACAATCTTTCTTCAATCTTTTTCTCTTTGTAAGGAGAAAAGTCAAAAAAATTAACACATTTACTTAAAAAACAGAGTGAAAAGACTTCTTTACTTCGACCAGTATAAATCTCTTCATAATATGATAGTGGCATCTCGACATTGACCGTATACCAGGTTTCAGCATAGACTCTTCCAATGGCTGGGACCTTTTTAATTATTTGATCGTTCTTCATGATAAGACCAGTAATGATAACATCTCCCACCTTAACATAATCATTGACACTTCTAATGATACTACCCTCTTCAGCAATAATCTTTTTAATAATCCCATTTTTTTTAGCCACAATGTTAGAAGGTACTTTCTCAACAGGTTGTTGACTGATAATTCTTTTTTCTAATCTTACTACATATTTGACACCAATCCTTTCAATTTCTAACCATTCCAAGGTTTCTTTATTGTTCTTAAGAATATGTTCAACAATCTCTTTTCTCTTTTGAAAAGATACTGATAACTTATATCGATCGATACCATTTTCTTTTAGTTCACTGAGAACTAAATTTTTTATCTTATAGTCATCAGTTAAAACCACTACTTCAAAAATAACATTGCTTAAAAAATATAAAAATCCTATCCCTAGCAAAACATTCATAAAAAAAAGACGATATTTCTTTAAAAGAGACTTCCATTTTTCCAAGCCTTTAACACCAACCAATTCAACTTTATAGGTTGTCTTATAATTAAGTAGTTTACGATAGTTAGGTTCATCTAAATAAATTAAATACCCATCAGTTAATTTTTTAATTCTTAACATATAGACATGATATTTAACTAGCCGTTCAAAAAATATTTTAGCTTTGGTTCCTGATAACTTAACCACATAAATATTTTTCATTTCTCACCTAACTCGATCACTTTTATGACACCAGTTATTAAAACTTCATTTTCTAAAAGTTTTACTAGTACTAAATTTTCTCCTCTTATCTTCAAGAGCCCATCTCGATATTTTAAAGTTATTTGCTTATCTTCGATGATCACAATACTTAAATAGTTGACAATATTCAACTTGTTAGTTATATAATTAATTTTAAAATCTTCATCCAAGATATAATCGGTAATTCTTTTTAACATAAGCTACCTCTAATTAAAAGTATTATTTTAGAGCCAAAAAAAGAACACAAGCTTGATATGATAATAGTTTTTCAAGACTGTATTCATTTAAAAAAAGCCTACGTTATAGTCAATGTAAATGGATTACTAGGTGTACCATCGCCTGATGCTATTTTGACATTCGATTTTAAATATAAAACTGGTCTGGTAGCATAAGAATTAGTCGGAACATTTGAAAGTAAAGTACTACTAGTACTAATATAAAAAACATTAGTTGTATTAAACGGAGTTAATAACCGAAGATTGACTGCTGTCGTGTACCCACCAGGATCAAGTTGTGTTGAAAACATTTCTCCTATTCTGATTAATCCGACTTTAGCAGTAGTTGATTCTGTTGTTTTAATACAAGTACTGGTTAACGTTCCAGCAGTTACTGTGGCACAAATACTTAATTTATAACTGGTAATAGCAACAATTGTTCCTGAATACCAAGTACCTGTTTCAATCATGTTTTGGTTGCTTGCATCAAGTGTACTGTACCAACCAGTACTTGCATCATTTAAATATCCTCCCCAATAAGAGGTTCCTTCTGAAATAGAAGCAGAATATAGAGTATTCCCGGATGGAGCAAAAGCTTTTGATAAATTTGTACCTCCAGATTTAAAATAATCAACTTTGACAATTTTAGTAAGATTACCTTCTATTTTCATGATTCGATAATCTTCACTATTAAATCTGACATACTCACCGCTGTATCTAGTGTTTATATTTTTGTTTATTAAATTTACTTCTTGATCATTATCCCCCAATAAACGATAAGGATTACTCGCCGTTCCGTTCCCACTAGCTATCAAAAGATTTGCCTTTAAGTTTATTACTGGTCTAATTGCACGTGATGAAGAATATGAAGGATTAAATACTGATCCAGAATTTCTAACTATATTAGCAGTGGATGTACCATCATAAGGATTCATTAACCACCACTCATAACTAACATTTAAATATCCGTTGGCATCAGTGGTATTAGTATAGCTTTTTATATATTCATACCTGTTTAAAGCCCCAACCGCACCATTTACCATTGTTGTTTTTTGTGGAATGCTAGAGTGCCAAGATACAGTAGCATTCCAAAGATAATCTAGGGTAAGATAATTAGTTGAGTATCTTAAAGTATCATAAAAATCTTCATTCAACCATTGATACATATAACTTCCTTCGTATATAGCACTTTCTCCACTACCCCCATTTTCCACAGTCCCATTTCGATATATTGATGTCATTAATTCCTGAGTAATTATTTTAACTGACGTTACGACTCCGGCTGTCTTGTTTAAAGCGACAATGCGTCACATCTTGCCACTGTACCATAAATAATTATTGGGTTTATAGTTATCATCACTAGCTGTACCGACGACAAAGATTTGATCTGTATCTCCTTCTGGTGTATATAAGTTAGCTGATAAATCAGTATTAATTTTTAATAAAATGGTTGGCATTGTTTTGGGTGCCATGTCTCCTCTTACTTGGATTTTTACTGAGGCATATTTGTTTTGAAATTCAGTTTGAGTATATCGATTTTTTCCTGGGACATAGTCGGTTTCACTAATTAAGATACGTTCAGTATTTAACCAAAGTCTTAAGATATAACTTCTAGTTACGGGACTCGCCTGTGGGGTTCCTCCTGGAATTGTATCGACTATTAATGGTGAACCATTACTTGACATTTCGTACGGTGAATTTGGTCCGTAGACAGGTGTCCCTATTCCATCAGTGATATATAATTTAATCTCGTCATCATTAAATCTCGTCTTGTCAACCACATCACTTCCTGGTACCGCTAATACTTCATAATAGATGGGATCAGTTCCAGTATTATAACCACTGATTGTAAAGTTATAGGTTGTCTCTTGAATTATTCCGGCTTCATCACTCATTGGAAATTGATCACTTAATGTGATACCATTACCTACTTCCCCTAGTTCTAGATTAATACTTCCTGTTTCAAAGGATAAAGTCTTCGTTCCTATTTTATTGTACTGAAAAAAAGCATAGGTTGCCCCTATCGCGATACCAATAATTAGCAAGATGCCTATTATGGCTATTAATAGGAGCTTCCCCCCCCCCCAGGTTTACTATAAGTAACTTCTTCCATATGCTTCTCCTAGATTATGATTTTGTTTTACTATGATATTTTATATTTTCATTTTATCATTTTTTATTCTATCTTGCAACCACAAAAAAAGAACCTGTGTTCTTTTAAATCTTAATATTTAAGATAACCAACCAGCAAAATCGCCATCAAGTTGGCAGCGGTAATTAACTGTTTACTGAAGTTATTGCACCTTTCATAAACTGAGACCGCATCATCGACAAAGTCGACTACCCAACTTTCTGCATATCTAGGTATCGTCATCGTAACCGGAAACATATGAGTAGCAATAATATCTTTCTCTAAATCATTAAGTTCAAAGATACTAGTAGACTTCTCAAGAGCCATTTTAGGATGATTACGCATCAATTTACTCTTATCTTTATTGTCATCAAGACCTTCTAAAAAGAAATCATGTAATAATCCACCACGAGCAGTACTTTTATAATTCAATCTTAATAGTCGACTAATTTTATATGAGCAGTAAGAAACTCTTACCAAATGATCATAACGATTCTTTCCATGATGAATATAATCTTTAGTCTTTAAAAACTCCTCATGATTTAAAATATAATCCACTTCTTTTAAGTAATTTTTATCTAAATTGTCAATCGACATTCTTTCACCTCAAATTAGATTATTTATGCAATTTATAAAATCGACGAAATTAATTATACTATATTCAATCGTTTTTTGCAAATTTACACTCTCACTATACATCATATTTTACACACCATATTTTATGTAGTAATTACAACTAGCGAGGATCAATTGCTAATAATTCAAGGGTTTTCTTGGCTGCTTCCTGTTCAGCTTCTTTCTTACTTTTAGCTCGTCCTTTACCATAGACAAGGCCATCAATCTTGACAACTACTGTAAATTCTCGATTATGAGAAGGTCCGGCTTCGTTCACTAGTTCATAGCTCAAACTTTTCTGCCCCGTTTGAACAGCTTCCTGAAGAGTTGATTTATAATCGCTAAAGAAGATAACCTCAGGATTTTCGATATAGGGAACAATCACATTTAAGATAACTGTCTTGCTCTTTTCAAATCCTAAATCTAAGTAGATAGCTCCCATCAAAGCTTCAAAAATATCGGCTAAAATAGCTTTTTTATGCTTGCCACCAGTTAATTCTTCACCATGACCAACTTTGATATAGTCAGCTAAAGATAAATCAGTTGCATAAGCAAAAAGAGCATTTTCGCAAACATAACTGGCACGAATTTTAGTCATATCTCCTTCGGCAAAATGATTTTTAGAATACAAATAATCAGAGATAACGAGTTGTAAAACAGCGTCCCCTAAAAATTCCAATCTCTCATAATCATTCTTACGATTATGTTCGTTGACGTAAGAGGAATGAGAAAAAGCAATTTTATATAATTCTAAGTTTCGAGGCATAATATTTAATTGTCGAAATAAATTTTCCATATCAACACTCCATCATCAGTATATCAAATAAAAAGCGATCTGTAAATTTGAAAACGAGAAGTTGATTATTTTAATTCGAGAGAAGAGACTAAAAACCACTTTTTGTATTTGCACATTTAAAAGTTTTAGTATATAATTATAAAGTATATAAATAAGGATTAATAACATGAAAAAACTACTAATTAGCATAATTAAATTCTATCAGAAACAAAATTTAAAGTCTCATTACTACTGTCGACACTTACCTACCTGTTCTAATTACAGTCTTGTAGCAATTGAGAGATTCGGTGCTTTTAAAGGTGGATGGATGTCTCTAAAGAGGATTTCAAAGTGCCATCCATTTGGTACCAAAGGCATCGATTTAGTACCTGAAAAAAAGGAGAAAGTATGAAAAAAATCATTATTATTTTAATTATCACTTTATTTTTTACTACCGCTTGCTTTAAAAGAGATTCGATGGAAGATATCAGTATTATTACGACCGTCTATCCGATCGAATATGTCACTAATCGTCTTTACGGGGAAAATTCAATTGTCAATTCTGTCTATCCTGATGGTACTAACATTATTAAGGAAAAACTAAAAGCAAAGCAAATTAGAGATTACAGTAAAAAAGAATTGTTCATTTATAATGGACTTAGTTCCGATAAAGATATTGCCACATCTTTTATCAAAAATAATCGTCGCATAAAAATTATCGATGCCACTTTTGGTATGGAATATGAAAACAGTCTCGAAGAATTATGGTTAAATCCTTCACACTTATTAATGATCAGTCAAAATATTCGAACCGGTTTAAAAGAGTATGTTACTAACACTTATTTAGAAAAAGAAATTGATGAGCGATACGAACAATTAAAGATCGATTTATCAGAATTAGATGCTGAAATTAAACTGACTATTCAAAATGCCAATAATAAGATTATTGCTACTACTAGTACAACTCTTAAATATCTAGAGAAATACGGACTAACTGTCTATGTGCTAAATGAAGGTGATAACAATTATGAAAAAAATTTCGAAACAGTAAAAAACTTAATTGGCAGTAAAAAAATAAGTTCCTTCTATATTTTAGAATATGATGAAAATAATTCTGAACTTAGACAAGAACTTACAACTACTTACAAATTAAAGGAACTGATTTTTAGAAAATTAGATAATATCAAAGAAGAAGAACGTGATAATAAAAAAGATTATCTGATCATAATGAAGGAAAATATCGATTTATTAAAAAAAGAATTATATAAGAGTTAAAGTCTTCTTTAACTTTTTTATTTTAATAATTTAATAATATTTATTCTCTCTAAAATTGTATTATTAGTCAAATAGTATTTATTAAATAAATAATCATAACGGAATAGAGCAAAACCATCATAATAATTTAAATTTCTACTGATGATGATCTGTTTCATAATCACATCACTATTACTTAACCATTCGTTAGAGCCACTACCTGCTTGTGAATCAAAACTACCATTTTTATAAAAAGCTAAGGCTGGAATTAGTTTTATTTTTTTATCTTTAATTAAACTATTCCATAAACTGACGGTATCGATATATGGTTGATACTGATTTAACAGTCCAAAATAAATTTGAGGCATTATATAGTCGACATAGCCGCTTTTACTTAACCAAGTTTTAACATCGACATAATTATTATTATAGTTATTATTGATGTTCCCTTCCGGACTAATTCCAAAAAGAACTTGGCTTTTTATCGACTTGATCGTCTTATAGACATCGTTAACTAGGGTGTTGATAATATTCAAACGATAATCCTTTAAAGAAAGCTGTCCACCATCCTCTAAGTATTTTTGATAATTCTCTAAATCAATTACCTCGTTAGGATAAAAGTAATCGTCAAAGTGAACACCATCAATTTCATAATTAGTGACTAACTCCTTAACGATATTGATAATTAAGTCATGAACCAAAGGACTAGCTGGATTATAGTAGATACCATTATTATAGATTCCGACATGATTGGTCCCAAGCCATTTGCGGGCGGGATTAGTACTACATATTGCCGAAACATCATTGCCATTGCTGATTCGATATGGATTGATCCAAGCATGAACCTCCAATTGGTGAGAATGACTTACTTTTAAAAAGTACTCAAGAAGATCAAAACCAGGGTTTTTTCCTTCTGTTCCCGTCAAAGTATAACTATAGGGTAAAATCTTCGAATTATAGATGGCATCGCTAAAGGGACTGACATGTAGAATAATCATGTTGAAACCATTTCCTTTAATATTATCTAACATCTTGTTGATATAACTCTTCTGAATACTGCTCGTATTTCCTCTAAAATATGTTAAATATTCCAAATAAGAAATAAATATTGCTCTTTTTTCGGTATCTTGAATTTTATCTTTCTTATCCGGAAAAAGTTGTTTGATAATTCCATGATTATTTTTTAAATCAATGATAATAAAAGTAAGAATAAAGAAAAAAAGTGCAATAAAAGTTAGTTTTTTCATCAATTATATTCACCTACTATTAAATAAAATATATCAGAATAGTTTGCTAATTATGTCGATATAAAAGTGATAGTTCATTAACTGATAAACATTCTATATAGAGTATCGGTTACTCTTCTTGTAATTCTCATATTGACATTACTTTGGTATCTTGAATAACTATTAGGATAACTAGAATCTGGACTAGTTACGACGACAGTAACTTTTGGATTATCGCTTGGCATATATCCTACAAAAGCAGTACTTATTGTTTCGACATCGATCTTGCCATCACCATCACTATCGAGAAAACTTTCACTCGTTCCAGTCTTACCACTAGCCTGGTAGTTATAATTGACATGATTTTTACCTGTACCATAGGTCAGTACTTGTCTTAGTGCATACTTAGTCCTAGCTAAATATTCCTCTTTAATATCCAGTTCATTTAAAACAAGAGGCTTTACTTCTTTGATTAAAGACCCAACTACTTCACTGTCGCTACTTGCTCTTACCTCTTTTAAAAGCTGTGGTCTAATTCGTGATCCATTCCTAGCAATTGTCGTAATATACTGACTAAGCTGAATAGGAGTATAGGTATCATATTGACCAATAGCAAAGTTTAAGAGTAATCCTGGTAAAGTAGAAGTCCCCTTATAACCAGTACTTTCAACTGGTAAATCGATATTTGTTTTAACACCTAATCCAAACTTACTATAAAAATCACGATAAATTTTAAAAGCAATCGGATCAATTTTTAAAGCTTCATTATAGCGATAAACTCCTTTACCTAATCTAATAGCAATCTTAAATTGATAAATATTACTACTATAGGCAACCGCATCAATATCGTTGATATTCCCCATTGTTCGATGTGAACATTTAAGAGGAGTAGCCTTAATTTTTATACATTCATCAACTAAATATTCACCTATTTGAATAGTGCCAGTCGTATATCCTAGTAAAATGGATGCACCTTTCACAACACTTCCCACCGTCATTGGACTAGTAACTACTCCTGGGGTATAGTCGATAATCTTATAGTTTTGACTATTGATAACTTGTTTGCCACTCATGGCCATAACTCCACCTGTTAAAGGATTTGTTACCACGACAAAACTACGATTATAATAAGCAGTATTAGGTTCATACTTCGTATTTAATACTTCTTCTTTTAAAATATTATCTATTTCTTGTTGCAAAACTATATCGATATTTAAGACTAAATCATAACCTCGTCTTCCTTCTTTTATTAACTTACTTTCATTATCGTTAACTAAATAAATTTCTTCTTCTCCTCTTAAATAATCTTCATACATATATTCTAAATAACTAATTCCCACCTTATCGTTTAGAGAATATCCTTTACCTAAATAATAATCTTTAAGTTCTAATGGAACACTCCCCACCCTCCCTAAAATCGTTTTAAAAGCATCTCCATATAAATATAATCGATCCCATTCATACTTTGTATTAAACCCATTAAGAAGATGATTCTGTTCCGAAATAGTCGCAAATTCTATTTCCGTTACTCCACCTCCCTTAATAATCTTTTCATCGCTTTTATAGCCTGCATTCATCAAATAATAAATATATGCTGCTTCCTTATCCTGATCATCATAGATACTTAAATCTTTTTCGGTAATTCGCTCTAGTTTTAATTTATACAAATCGAGATTAGTCAATTTTCTTTGCTTATAACTTAACCATTCTTCATCACTAATCAACTTTTGTTCTTCACTACGATGATTGACTAACCAGAACTCTTTTAAATTATTTAAGGTCAAATTAGAAATATTGACGTTGATTAATTTTGATACTTTATACGCTAGTTTTATTTCTTCTTGAACTGTAACCTTATTAGGTTTTTTATAGTAGATAACTGGTACTAGAGTATTATCGACTAGCAATTTATAATTAGTATCGTAAATTTTACCTCGTGGCGTATTAACTTCTACTTCCCT
>CAZBQC010000002.1:0-49941 GCA_964494015.1 uncultured Muribaculaceae bacterium | reverse complement strand
ACAACTTTGGTAATTTTAGCTTTTTTAGCAGCTTTGGCAATCGCTTCTCCAACTTTTGATGCTGCTTCTTTATTACTGCCATTCTTAAGTTTCAAGCTCTTATCTAGTGATGATGCACTAGCTAAAGTAGTCGAAGTTTCATCATCGATAATTTGAGCATAAATTCCCAAGTTTGAGCGATAAACATTAAGTCTTGGTACTTCGCTTGTTCCAAACATTTTACTTCTAATACGACTATGTCTAATTTTACGCATGTCGTTTCTTGTCATTTTTTTAATCATAAGTAAATTTCTCCCTTCTACTTATTAAGCAGCTTTCTTTCCTTCTTTACGACGAATATATTCGTCTTTATAACGAATACCTTTACCTTTATAAGGTTCTGGTCTTCTAATTTCCCTAATTTGTGCTGCAAACTCACCTACTAATACTTTGTCAATTCCACTGATGGTTAACTCCGTATTACTAGGTACTTCGATCTTGATGTCTTTTGGTATCATTACTTCAACTGGATGAGAGTATCCAGCACTAATTACTAGTTTATCTCCTCTTAAATTAAAGCGATATCCTACACCGACGATTTCTAATTCCTTCTTGTAACCATGCTTGACACCATTGATCATATTATTGATATTAGCATTCATTGTTCCATGTTTAGCTCTAGTTTCAAGTAGTTCATTATTTCTTGTCAAACTGATGGTCTTATCTTCCAACTTCATCGTAATATCTTTATCTAAAGTGGTCGATAATTCACCTTTTAGTCCTTTAACAGTAACAAGATTACCTTCTAAAGTAACGGTGACTCCATCAGGTATAATTAATTTTCTGTTTCCTATACGGCTCATATATGCCTCCTACTTACCAGATGTAAGCAAGTACTTCGCCACCAAGATTTTGCTTCCTTGCCTCTTTATCAGTCATAATACCATGAGAAGTAGAAATAATAGCTATTCCTAATCCATTTAATACCTTAGGTATTTCTGTACTCTTAGCATAAACTCTCAATCCCGGTTTCGAAATACGTCTTAATCCCGTAATTACTCTTTCTTTCTTTTCACCATATTTTAATGTCAATAGAATTGTTCCTTGAACACCTTCTTCAACTATTTTATAATCTTCAATAAATCCTTCTTCTTTCAGGATTCTTGCTAGCTCAATTTTTAATTTTGAAGCAGGTACCTTCACTTCTAAGTAGTTCATACTACTAGCATTACGAATTCTAGTTAGCATATCTGCGATTGTATCGGTTACTACCATTATTTATTCCTCCTTCTACCAGCTTGATTTTTTAATTCCTGGTATTTGTCCTTTATATGCTAATTCTCTAAAACAGATTCGGCAAATACCAAATTTACTCATGACAGCATGTGGTCTTCCACATCTCTTGCAACGAGTATATTCACGTACTTTGAATTTTTGTTTACGATTAGCTTTAATAATTATACTTTTTTTTGCCATTTTATCCTCCCATTACTTTCTAAAAGGAATTCCAAGTTCTTCTAGTAAATCATATGCCTCTTTATTAGTTTTAGCGGTTGTGACGAAGATGATGTCCATACCACGAATTTTGACAATGCTGTCATATTCGACTTCGGCAAAGATTAATTGTTCTTTAATTCCTAAAGTATAGTTTCCTCTACCATCGAAAGCTTTAGGACTAACACCTCGAAAATCACGAACACGAGGAAGAGAAATATTAATTAATTTATCCATAAAATTATACATATTTTCTCCTCTTAGAGTAACTTTGCAACCAATTGATTGTCCTTCTCTGACCTTGAAATTAGCAATTGACTTTTTAGCTTTAGTGACAACTGGCTTTTGACCAGTTATAATAGTTAAATCGTTAACTGCGGCATCAAGTAACTTCGAATTGGTCGTGGCATCCCCCACTCCAATATTGACAACAATTTTCTCTAAATAAGGAACTTGCATCACTGATTTATATCCATGCTTTTTCATTAAGCTTGGAACAACTTCTTTTAAGTACTTTTCTTTTAGGCGGTTCATTTACATACCCTCCTTCCAATTAATCAAACTTTTCGTTTGATTTCTTTGAAATTTTAACTTTCTTTGTGTGATCTTCTGTTACAGCTTTCCCACTTCTTACTCTCTTCTTAGTCTTAGGGTCTAATCTCATAACATTAGATGCATGAATTGGTCCTTCTAATTCTAGAATTCCACCAGTTTCATTTTGGGAAGCTTTTTTATGCTTTTTAATAAGGTTAACGCCTTCGATAATAACTTTATTTTCTTGTCTTAACGTCTTCTTGATTTTTCCTTCTTTACCTTTATTAGATCCAGCAATAACGATTACTTTATCTCCTACTTTAAAGTTCATAATTTCCTCCCTATAGTACTTCTTTAGCTAAAGAAACAATTTTCATGAAATCTTTTCCGCGAAGTTCACGTGCCACTGGTCCGAAAATTCTGGTTCCCACTGGACTTTTATCATCTTTAATAATGACACATGCATTATCATCGAATTTAATGTAACTTCCGTCTTTTCTTCTAACTCCAAAAGTACTTCTTACTATAACAGCTTTGACAACTTTGCCTTTAGCAACAGTCCCATTTGGGATTGCACTTTTAACAGTACATACGACTGTATCGCCAATATTACCAAATTTTCTGTTGCTACCACCCTTAACACGAATAACTAATACTTCACGTGCTCCAGAGTTATCGGCAACCTTTAATTCAGTCTCTTGCCCTATCATCTCTTTTTCCTCCTTTTTAGAGTTATAAAATAACTGCTTTCTTTACTATTTCTTTTAAATAAAAATATTTAGTCTTTGAGATTGGTTTCGTTTCGATAATTCTAACGGTGTCCCCAACTTTAGCTTTATTGCTTTCATCATGAACAGCATATTTCTTAGAATATTTAACTCTTTTACCATATAGGCGATCAGTCTTGTAAGTTTCAACTAAAACGGTAATAGTCTTACTATTTTTAGCACTTACGACTTTACCAATTAACTCTTTTTTAGTTTTATCCATTGTTAACCTCCTCAGCTAGTTCACGTTCCTTTAGAACTGTCTTTAGTCTTGCTACTTCGTGTCTTAACTCTCTCATTCTTGAAGGTTTCTCTAAATTACCTGTTGCTTGTTGGAAACGTAAATTGAATAATTCTTCTTTACCTTCCTTAACTTTTTTAGTAATTTCGGCAGTGGTTAGTTTTCTTATCTCATTAACCTTCATTTCGTTCACCACCATTTTCTTTTTTTATAAATTTTGTTTGAATCGATAACTTATGAGATGCTAGTCTTAAAGCTTCTCTAGCTGTTGCTTCATCAATTCCAGCAATTTCAAATAAGATTTTGCCTTCTTTAACGACTGCAACCCATTCCTCGACATTACCTTTACCTTTTCCTTGACGAGTTTCAAGTGGTTTCTTAGTTCTTGGCATATGAGGGAAAATATTGATCCATACTTTTCCACCACGTTTCATGTACCTAGTCATCGCAACACGTGCTGCTTCGATTTGGTTACTTGAAATCCAAGCTCCTTCTTTAGCCACTAAACCAAAGTCGCCAAAGTATAATTCTCTATTTCCTTTAGCTCTTCCTTCATAAGGTAAGCGATGTACGCGACGGAATTTAACTCTTGCTGGTATAATTGCCATTGTCCTTACCTCCTTTTTTCACTGGAAGTATTTCACCTTTATAAATCCATATTTTAACGCCGATCTTACCAAAAGTTGTATTGGCAACACTTGTTGCATAATCGACATCAGCTCTAATCGTATGAAGTGGAATAGTTCCTTCAGTATAACCTTCACGTCTTGCCATTTCTACGCCACCTAAGCGTCCTGAAACTAGAGTCTTAATTCCCTTAGCTCCAGCTTTCATGGCATTTCTAATAGCTCGTTTTTGAGCCATTCTAAAAGATGCACGATTCTCAATTTGCTTAGCAATCGAATCAGCCACTATTTTAGCATTAATATCAGCATTTTTAAGGTCAACAACTGATACTTGAACGCTCTCATCAACTAATTTTGATAAAATCTTCTTCAATTTTTCAATTTCTTCTCCACCACGTCCAATAATAATTCCTGGCTTGACAGTGTGGATAATTACTTCTGTTCTTCTTTTATTTCTTTCAATTTCAATTTTAGAAATACCGGCATCCCCTAAATTCTTTTCTAAATAAGCACGAATTTTAATATCATTGTTTAAATATTTAGAAAAATCTTTAGTAGGCGCATACCATTTTGATTCCCAGTCTTTATTAATACCAATTCTAAATCCGACTGGACTAACCTTTTGACCCATATTATCCTCCTACCTACTAGCCACTTTTACGACAATATGACTAGTTCTCTTGTCGTTATGTCCCGTATGACCTCTTGAATCAAATAGGCCACGTTTCATGACTGGACCAGCATCGATTCTTGCTTCACTGACATATAGTTTATTACGATCAGCTTTATTATTGTTAACGGCATTAGCAATAGCTGAATCTAAAACCTTTTTAATTAATCGTGAAGGCTTATTACGATAATTATTTAATATATTTAGCGCTTCATCAATATTCTTACCACGAATTAAGTCAATTACTAGTCGACTTTTAATGGGTGATACTCTTACTGATTTAGCAATTGCATATGATTCCATATATCTTTTTCCTCCTAGTTAGCTTTAGGTGTTGTTGTCGTTGTTTTCTTTTCTTCACCATGACCAGTAAATTTACGGGTTAAGGAGAATTCTCCTAATTTATGTCCTACCATATCCTCAGTAACATAAACCGGAATAAATTCTTTTCCGTTATGTACTGCAAACGTGTGTCCAATAAAGTCAGGATATATTGTCGAACGACGAGACCAAGTTTTAATAACTTCTTTTTTCCCAGACTTGTTTAAATTTTTGACCTTAGTTAATAGTCTATCAAAGACATAAGGTCCTTTTTTTAAGCTTCTTGCCATATTCTACCTATCCTTTCTTTATTTTGAACGATGGCGAACAATAAATTTATTGCTAGCCTTATTCTTTCTTGTCTTATATCCAAGGGCTGGTTTACCCCAAGGAGTAACTGGTCCTTTACGACCGATTGGTGCTTTACCCTCACCACCACCATGTGGGTGATCGTTAGGGTTCATAGCTGAACCACGAACAGTTGGACGAATTCCCATGTGACGAGTTCTTCCTGCTTTACCAAGCTTTATTAACTCATGGTCTTCATTGCCAACTTCACCGATCGTAGCATAACAGGTACCTAGAATTTTTCTTTGTTCTCCACTACTTAGTCGTACCATAACATAGGTATCTTCTCGACCTAAAATTTGAGCCGAGGCACCAGCACTTCTTGCTAGCTCCCCACCCTTTTTAGGACGAAGTTCAATATTATGAATGACTGCACCAACTGGAATATTCATGATCGGTAAAGCATTACCTACTTTAATGTCAACTTTTTCACCACTTATGATTTTGTCTTTTACTTTAAGACCTTTTGGTGCCAAAATATATCTTTTTTCACCATCGACATAATTGATTAAAGCAATATTAGCACTACGGTTTGGATCGTACTCAACAGCAGCAACGACTCCTTCAATATCAGCCTTATCACGTTTAAAATCGACAAGACGATATTTTCTTTTGGCGCCTCCACCTTGATGTCTAACCGTAATTTTACCTTGATTATTACGTCCACCATTTTTAACCTTACGAACAACTAGGCTCTTTTCCGGTGCTTTTTTAGTTAGTTCTTCATTAACTAATTTACTCATCTTACGTCTAGCATTAGTTGTCGGTTTAAAATTAATAATTGCCATCTTTATACCACCTTCCTAGTTTAGATCGATCTTTTGACCATCTTTTAAAGTAACAATTGCTTTCTTGATGCGATTAGATAGCCCAGTATAACGACCAACTTTCTTTTTCTTAGGTTTCACAATAAGAGTACTTATCCTCTCAACTTTCACCTTAAATATTTTTTCAATAGCATTCTTGATCTCTAACTTAGTACTTCTAGGATCAACTTTAAAACTATATTTATTTTGATTCGCTGCCAAGCCACTTTTTTCAGTAACGACTGGACCCTTAATAATTTCTAAATATTTAGTATCCATTACTTTAGCACCTCCTCTAAGGTCTTAATAGCTGCTTCCTCGATAATCAACTTATCGGCTGTCACTAAGTCCAAAGTATTGATTTCATTAGCTTCCATAATCATAATATTTGGTAAATTACGAGATGCTAAAATCAAGTTTTCGCTTAGTTCTTGAGCCACAACTAAAACCTTTTTATCAGCTATTTTTAAGTTTTCTAGAAAACTGATTAACTCTTTGGTTTTTGGAGTAGCAAAATCTAACTTTTCTACTGCTACCATATCTTCCTTAGCAATATATGTTAAAGCTGTCTTTAGTGCTAAGCGACGTTCTTTACGATTCATTTTTTTGCTGTAGTCCCTTGGAACTGGTCCTGCGTAAACGCCTCCACCTTTCCATTGAACAGCTCTAATTGAACCTTGTCTAGCATGACCTGTCCCTTTTTGTTTCCATGGTTTTCTACCACCACCAGAAACTTCGGCACGAGTCTTAGTTTTATGAGTTCCTTGTCTTAAGGATGCACGACTTAAAATAATCGCATCATATAAAACTTTATCATTTGGTTCAATAGCAAATATTTCTTCATTTAAATTAATATCTTTAATTTTTTCACCTTTATTATTTAAAAGTTTTATCTTTTTCATCTACTTTTCCTCCTCTCATCACTAGTTAATAGTTTGTGATGATTATTTTTCTTCAGTTACTTCTTCAGTTTGAGTAGTTTCGCTCTCGATTTCCTCAGTTGTAGCATTTTCTTCTACTGCCACCTCTTCAGAATCGACGACGTTTTCTTCTTCGACGACTGTCTCTTCAGAACCGACAATATTCTCTTCTTCCGGAACTATCTCCTCGTAACTAATAAGTTCTTCTAATTTATTCTTCTTACCATTACCTTTAACTGCACTCTTAATTATAACTAAAGAATTTTTTGGACCAGGAACATTACCTTTAATTAAAATAACATTCTTTTCGATATCGATACTGACTACTTCCAAGTTTTGGATGGTAGTTAATTCGCTACCCATGTGTCCGGGCATCTTCTTACCTTTAATAACATGCATTGGTAATCTGGTTCCAAGTGAACCAACTCCACGATGATATTGTGAACCATGTCCCATTGGACCTCTAGTTTGATTATATCTCTTAATAACACCTTGGAATCCTTTACCTTTACTGATTCCAGTGACATCAACTACTTCTCCTGGTTCAAATAAAGTTACATCGATGATTTGCCCTAAAGTATAGTTGCTTGATTTTAATCCCCTAATTTCTTTTAAGAAGCGCTTAGGTTCTGTATTTGCTTTGTTAGTATGACCCATTTTAGCTTTATTGCTTGATTTAGCCTTGACAGTGACTGCTCCAAGTTGAATAGCTTCGTAACCATCTTTTTCGTTAGTTTTAACTTGTGTTACGATATTTGGTTCAACTTCGACGACTGTGACCGGAATCAATTTACCTTTAGTAGTAAATACTTGAGTCATTCCAATCTTTTTTCCTAAGATTCCTTTCATAATTTAATCCTCCTAATATTATTAATTAATTTGTTTTTACTTCGATATCTACACCACTAGGTAAGTCTAAATGTGTTAAAGCATCTATAATTTCCTTACTTGGGTTCTTAATATCAATTAATCTCTTATGTGTACGCATTTCAAACTGCTCACGAGCATCTTTGTACTTGTGAGGAGATCTTAAAACTGTGTACTTGTCAATTTCAGTTGGTAGCGGTATTGGACCACTTATGACACCACCTGATCTTTTGACAGTTTCGACGATACGACTAGTTGCATTGTCAAGTATTCTATGATCGTAGGCCTTTAGTCTGATGCGAACCTTTCCGTTTGACATTTTCTGTCCTCCCTTCGTCTATATCTAGTATAGGCTTGCTCCGTACAAATAACCCGATTTAACCAAGCAACTTAACCTGGTGTATCGGCAACCTTGCACATCTAAGCAAATTACACGCTTATAATATTAGCATAATAAATTCACTATTGCAAGTACTTTTTTGACACTTCTTTGACTTTTTTATTGAAAAGTTTGTCAAGAACAATTTTTTTTGACTAATATCGACATGTAAAGATCTTTTAAATATTTATTCGACAATATAATTTATTAATAATCACAAAAAAAAGAACTAACTTTTTTATCTTTAATTTTACTTTTTATGATTTATAATCTTTTCTTAATACTGCATAATAAACAACATTAAAATATTTATTATATTTTTTATTAAAACGAGCCTCCCTAAATTTTCCTTCGTACTTCATTCCTAATTTATTGAATATCTTTAATGATGAATCATTTTCTTCCACGCAATCGGCTTCGATTCTATTTAATTTTATTTCATTAAAAGCAAAATCCACCATAAATTTAACCGTTTCAATAGCATAACCTTTATTCCAATAGTTACTATTAAATAAATAACTTATAGAAGCCTTAGAATGTTTCTCATTTATGTCTAGACCAAACTGTCCAATTACTTTATTTTCGGATTTTAATACCACAGCATAACAACCACTATAATTTTCGTAACTAATATTACTTTGATTTATAACATAACCTTTTGCTTCATCTTTTGTTATAACTCTACCTAGAAAATTCATGGTTTTTTCATCACTCATTAATTGAAAAAAATCATTCCAATCAGACTTTTTTATACGCCTAATTATTAATCTTTCGGTCTCGAACTTAATTTTATTATATAATTTTTCTTGTTTCATTTTTGATTTTTAAAATACTCCTTTCTATCACTAATATAATTATTATAATATTTATATAAATCTTCTGCAATATAAATTAATCTAGCACTTTCAATTTCACTAAAATTTAAAATCTTAAAAATTGAGTTAAATTTTTTATATCTGCACATGTCAAGTATGTCAGCAGTTTTTAGAATTTTTAACAAAATCAATAAGCTATCGTGTCTAATTTTTGAACATTTATATTTACGAAAAAAAGAACTATATTTATTTTCGTTAACACAATGGCTTGAAACTAAAAATTGAATTTCATTTATATTAATATTACCTACTGGTTCAGGTAAATAATTAGTTAGGATACTATGAAGGAGCTTAGCACCTCTGATCCCGTGTTTTTCTTCCCTAAATTCATTAATTCGGCCTATATCATGATATAAAGCCACCTTAATTAATAAAATAATATCGTTATCATCTATATTCATCAAAGTTGCAATGTATACCGATAATAGACATACTCTTTCCATATGTTTTCTATCATGGTTATCAATTAAATTATCAAACCACTGTTTTTTGATTTTATTAAATTCAGCTTCCAAAAAGCCTCTCTTTTTTTCAATTTTTTTATATAAGTTCTCAATTAAACATTCCTTTACATAAATAAAGTTTTCTTGTACATCTTTATAACTTATTTTTACAATATCAATTGGCTTACATTTTTCTTTAGAAATCCATTGCACAGATGAATTTCGAAAAAAGTTGTTCGACAAGAAAACATATATATAGCCAACTGCATTCATGCTTATACTGCCTTGTTTGATTATTGTATTTTCTAATCCAAAATATAAATCTGTTTTAAAATGGCTTGCATACTCATGCTTCCTGTTTTTAAAATTATAAAATTTCCCTTTTTTTAATTTAAATAAATATGGTATAGTATATTTTGGATCTGCTACTGAGTATACAGCACATTCATTGTTCTCTACACTAAGAGTACTACAATAAGCTTGATTTGGGTTTATATAACCCTTTACTAAACTACAAGATCCATGGAACAAATAATGAGGATTATTTATATCATTATTTCTATATTTTTCCACTCCTTTTAGTATTTTATGATTAGTATTCTTTTTAATATGAGGAAAAAACAATGAACATTCATTGATTTTTGTTTTTGAATTCATATTTAAAATTTTCTCAAGAAACTTTTTATTAAGGATATCTATATCTTTTTTTGTACTTTGTTTATATTTTATTATATCTAATTCATTGTTTTTGGCCTTATCAGTTATTTCATCATAAATATTTTTTATATAACTTACATTATTTACCATTAATTTTCTTTTTATATAATAATTCTCTTTCTTTTTATGTCGAAAAAAGGGGCCTTTAGCTGTATATATGTAAACACTTTTATCACTATAAGCTTGCTTAATAGCATTTTTAAATCTTTCCACTATAATTAATTTTTTACCAACAAATACTATTTGTATGTAATAATCTACATCAAAACTTACAGAATATAATAAACATAAAACATAATTGTCTAATGTATAATACAAACCAGCATTAGGTTTAATTAATATCTTATTATTAATAATTTCTTTATTGTGTGAACAATAATAAACATTTTTCATATTTCACTACTTTCTTTCATAACAAACCTTAAGAATCAAAAGTTAAATCTTTACACAATACTATAATATACTAAGGAAAAAAGATAATCAATATTACTAATTAAATATATAAAATTCTGTATAATTATCCTAAATAGATAACAAAAAGTAAATATGATTATAAAATAATATCCAGAAAAATATCAAAAGTTTTCACTTATTATTAAGTTAAAAAATGACAAATGAATAAATCATATGTCATTTCCAAATTCCTTTTAATTATATCCGTTGCTCCAATGAGCCATCATTACCTTACTATTGTAAGTAGGAACTTTAATTTTTACTTTCTTATTGTTTAATAGCTTTTTCATAATTGCATCAAAGTTTTTATCCTTATTTTTCATATAATCACCTCCTTTAAAAATTAACCAAAATATCAGTTTTGTTATATTTCATGACACTCTCTATTATATAAGTAATTAGTTTAAAATGATAGTTGCAATATATACTATTATCCAGAAGTTTATTGTTTTGATGAGATATGAATCCGCAACATCCTCCACCACCACATAATACTTTATAGGGACAAGACATACACTTAACTATATTTTTAATATTACGTTTAGAAATTGAAATTTTTTTATTTAATATTTCTTCAACAGAATTATTAAATACATTCCCCATATAATTTTGATCTTTGTTTTTTGATATTAATACATTACATCCCCATACATTCCCATTATAATCAATCGCAATTGTTTCTTTGCCTGCTCCACATGGGCTATTCATGCACATGTATTCATCTAAAAAACCAAATACCACCTTTCTAAATAATAACCTTATGTCACGTTCGGAAAAGGAGAAGTTTTCACCGTCAAAATTTTCCATCATAACATCCAAAGTGTATTTCATATTTTCAAATAATGAATCATCTAATACGCAATTTTTAAAATCATTACTTTCAAATAATAAATTACATACTAAACCATCAAATCCATTATTTTTAAAATAATCAACTATTTCTTTTATACTATTGATATTTTTCCTATGAATCACAAGAAGAGGCTTTACAAAATCTTTATTTTGGCTTAAAATTTTCAAATTATTTAGGGTATAATCTCTCATTTTACCATCTACATTTCTTAACGAATTATTTTCGTCATTTATACCATCAATGCTTAATCCAATTAAAAATTTATGCTTCTTAAAAAAATCTAATTTGTCTGAATCAAGTAATGTTCCATTGGTTTGGAGAGAATATACAACATTATTTACATTAATTAATTTAATAACAGCCTCTTTAATTTTATCAAAAGCTAATAATGGCTCACCTCCATGAAAAATTACTGTCAATTTATTTGGATAAATATTTGAGGCAAACATTTTTACTGATTTAATTATAGTGTCGCTCTCTATAAAATGTCTGTTATCATATTTATTTACATAACAATATTCACATTTTAAGTTACAATTATTAGTCACATTTATTACTAGGCAATTCATATTATAACATAACTTATTTTTGGATTTCTTAGCCATCTCAACTCTTTTATTCCAAAGTAGATTTGCGAATTTTTCACCATACTTTCGCATTAGTTGTTGTTTATTGGTTATTTCTATAATCTCACTTTTTATTTCTTCATTATTTTTAAATGCTATCCATTTGCCACTATTCTTATTTATAAGAATATTCAAATTTGGTTTAGTTACTAATGATAAGCTCATTTAATTACCCCACTATTCTTTGAACTCAAATGTTTTTAACATTTGATAATCTTTATTTATATAAAGTATTGCCGTAGTCGTCGGTAAAAATCTTTTAATTTTTTTACTTTTTAGCTTATTTTGAAGGAATAAAAGTAATTTATCAACAGAATAATTTAAATACTTTTTATTTTGAAGAATTTTGACAATTTCCATAAGTTCCATTATTGAAATACTTCTTTTACGAACTTTTGTAGAGATATCAACCGAATATTTTGAAAACATGAATTTATCTAAACCTCTAAATACATCTTCGTATATATCTATTATTTCAACATCATAACTAATTTCTTTACTTATTTTATTAGTACTAATATATACACTTACATTATCTAATTTATTATGTTTAAAATAATCCAAAATTTTACAATTATAGTATTCATCAAAAAAAATTGATATATTTTCATTCCTATTTTTATTAATACATGAGTTTATTTCAAATAAAACACTATCGTCAATAAACTTCATGTTTTTTGGATTACATCCAGTAATAAACATTTTTATTTTATCATTATTGATGTCAAATAATCTTTTTAGAACTGCTGTTTTCCCTGTTTGAGGGATGGATTTTAAAAAAAGAATTTTATTTTTTACTTTCATTATTTTATTTATAATATCTAATTGGTTTCTGTCTATTTTTTTCCCTAAAATATCATTTTTCATGTTCATCAATCAATTCCTTTATTAACGGTTCATTTTTTATTCTATTTTCTATATATGGTATTATCATTTTATAAAATTCACAAATTGGATCAACTTCATATATTGTGCCTTTTTCATAAAATTTTCTAGATGCACAACCAGCTCCACAACGATCTTTAAAATCACAGCAACAACATTTTGGAATATTATCATAAGAACAATAGTTAAAGAAATTTACAATACTATTATTTTCTAGGGTATTCATTAAATCACCATCAAAAATATTTCCGATTTTAAATTGTTCTACTGAACTTAAATCATCGCAAGGATAAATATCCCCATTCGGTGTGAACCCTAAAAGATGATTACCAGCCCCGCATGGACTATTCATACACATATAACCTTTACTTTTGGTTATAACATTTCTTAATAAATGTAAAACATTTCTCTCTATTATTTTAACATTTTTCCGACGATATTCTAAAACTTTATTAATAGTTTTTACTGTTGCATTATATAGTGCTTTCGGATTTAGCGCTAGATTCTTATTATTATTACCACGACCACCTTTAATAAAATAGTTTAATGAAAAATTATAAATTTTATTTTCCACAAGATAGTCTATAAATGATTCAATTTTTCCTACATTTTTCTTATTTAGAACTGCCAAAATGGTAGTATTATAGTCTAATGATTTCAATAACTCTATTCTGCTTTTAATAATATTTAAACTCGAATTCCCTTTAGAGTCGACCCTGCCACTATTACTTATTTCAGTATTACCATCCATACTAAGACATATTTCAACATTTTCATTGATTAGATATTCTGCTTTTTCTTTTGTAAGAAGCAATGAATTAGTTTGAATATAATAACTTATTTCTTTTTCTTTTAATTTATTTTTGCAAAAATTTATTACATTCTTAATAACTTCAAAGTTCATTAGTGGTTCGCCACCATGAAATAGTAGTTCAATAGAATCATTATATTTTGAAACTTGTGTAACTATTTCAATAGCACACCTTGAAGTCATATAATCTTTGCAATTACCGGCAGAAGCATAACAATATTTACATCGTAAATTACAATCAGATGTAAGATTTAAAACAATCAGCGACGGCACTTTTGTCATTTTATCTTCTCCTTGTAGTTAATGTATAAGCTCTTTTGTCATTTAATGGTTTTAAATCATCCAAAATAAATTCTCCATTTTCTCTTACTAATTCTTCATCAAAATATATTTTACCTGGATTATAATCATTTCTCTGAATATCAATTAAATCCCAATGTATATTGGAATCGTTTCCATTATAAGCATTCCTATAAGACTGCCCTAATGCCAAATGAAAACTGCCATATATTTTTTCATCATGAAGAGTACTTAATATAGGATGAAGTATTAACGGATGAACTCCTAAAGCAAATTCTCCAATATACCTACTACCCTCGTCAATATCTATGATACCTTTAAAATCATTTGGATTGTTACAATTAAAATCAATAATCTTTCCATTTTTAAATTCTAATATCACATTTTCGTAAACATTTCCCATGTATTTGCTATGGACATTAAACTTTACTATTCCATTGACACTATTTCTAATTGGAGCAGTATATACTTCTCCATCCGGAATATTAACTTCTCCCGCCATGATAATTCCACCTATATTTTCAATAAGAAAACTTAACTCTGTATCTTTACCTAATATAGAAACTTTTTTCGTTTTCTCTATTAATTTCTGTAATGGTACCATTTTTGACTTAAGTGACTTGTAATCATAATTTAAAATAGAAAAAGCATATCTCTTATATTCCTCTGTAGTCATTTTTGACTTATGCGCATCTAAAGGAGAAGGATAAGAAAGTACTATCCCCTTTTTATTACGAACAATTTTATTATAATCCGTAAGATTACTAATAAGTATTCTACTAGCTGGGTTTTCATTACTTTTTGATGAATCATAATCATTTTCACTATATCCAATTGATATAAATGAATCATAAAATTCAGATTCTCTTGTAATTATCCCGGCCAACTTAGTCATTGCATAAATGTCATATGTTTCTTTTGTAACCCTTTCTAATTCTGCATCCTGAAATCTAGTAATAGCAATTGCTCCTTTTTCTTGAATTTCTCTAATTAATTGTATAACTAACGGATTACACTTCGTGCTTTTATACCTAATTTGAACTGCTTGTCCTTTTTCAACAGCAATGGAATGATTAATAATATTTTGTGCTAAAATCTCTTCATCAGATTGAACTACATATCCTGAATTTAATTGTCTAAGATAACTAATTAAACCGGCAAAATCTTTTTTAAATAACAATTCCAATCTTTTCTTTCTATATTTATCAAAGGAAGATCTGATATATTTATTATAATACCAATTAGGATATTTTGCCTCGACATATTCAAGCATTTTAATTATGTCATAGTCACTGAAACTAGGCATTTGACTAATTTGTTTCATTGCCCTTATAAAAATTTCTTTTATATTTAAAAATTCTAAGCTATCTTTATACTGATCGAACTTTTCATTTTCTTTTGCAAGTTTTTCTATGTTATCTACTACATAGAATATTTGATAAATTATACTTTTATCTGTGTAACTTCTAGTCAAAGAATCTTCTCTAAAATAGCATAAATATAAATAGTCATTTGCAATCGAAAAATTATCATTAATCATTAAAATTCTTCCCCAAAAATCTATATCCTCTGCATAATATAGTCCCTGAAATCTTAAGTTATTTTTTCGAATTAATTCAAAATTAAATAGTTTATTACAACAGATAGGAACTTTAAAGTTCTTAGTTTCTGTTTTTGTTGTTAAAAATGATTTTTCGGTTGATCCATCTTGATAAATCATATATCCACCAGTTAAGGAAAAACTGTCGTCTTTTCTTATAGTTTTGTAAAGAACTTCAATAAATGTTTTTCTTATTTCATCATCACTATCAATAAAAGAAATATATTTGCCTATTCCGTTTTCAATCCCAACATTTCTAGCTAAACCTGGTCCTTTATTTTCTTGGTAAAAGTAATTGATTCTTGAATCACTTTCTTGTAGCTTTTCAACAATAAATTTACTATTATCTGTACTTCCATCATCTATTACAATAATTTCTAGATTTTGATACGATTGATTGCATATGGATTTTAGACAACGTTCTATATATTTTTCACTATTATACATAGGTACAACAACAGTTATCTTATCTTCTTCCATAAAATCCTCCATGGACTGCTACACATAAATTATCTTATAATTTTTATTTCATAATCTCCGCTTTTTATAATAAAAATTGAGAATCCGAAAATCAGTCCCCCAAATTAATTAAATACCGCAACAATAAAATAACCTTGGGGATACATTCCCAAATACAATGGTTACAATAACAAATAATTCATTAATTGTCAACAATTTTTTAATCTTTATTAAATAAAAAACGGAATGCTACAATTGATGCGAAAAAAAAACTAACTTTTTTATCGTTAACTATTTTCTATCTTTGCCTCTGCACTTTTTTTACTAACACTAATGGTTCATAATATTTAATCATTAATCAAACTTTTATACCTTTCAACAAACAAATTATATATTTTTTCCTTGCTTAATTCTTCACCAAACATTTCAATAAATAATTTATATTTCGTTTTTAAATACCTTAATGTCTCTTCTTTTTTAACACATTCTATGAATGGTAAATTACAAAACAAATCAGAACACTTTACAATTAAAGCCTGATATCCCTGGTTACCAATTCTTTTATATACTTCTTTGGTTTGTAATATTTTATCTTCTATATCCGGATTAAAGCTAACTGCATTAACAATATCAGCAATATTCTCTCCAAATTTTGATTTTACATCCTCATAACAAACATCAGTATCTTCAATTACATCATGTAATATAGACGAAATTACAATTTCTTCATTATATCCCAAATGATATAATGTCATCGAAACAGCAATACTATGCATTAAAACAGGTTTGCTATTGTGCCCTGTTTCGGATAAATTTAGTGTCAAATAATGATACGCATCATTCATTTTTCCTTCTAATTCAAAATCTTTTAATTCATACATTTTTCATTCCTCCTATTTTATTTTAACATATTTTTAGAATTAATAAAATCTGATACATCATCTAAATTACCAGAAATTGTAATGGTTTGATACCTTCAAATCCTTGACAATTTTTTAATTAACAAGTATTATAATAATTATTGTTAAGAAGGAGGAAGTTTATGTTTAATAACACTGACATATTTGATATGGTAATTGATACTCTAGATGAAGATTTTATTGCCTCAAATAAACCTATTTCTCTAATAACTATCAACAAAAGTAATTTTGATCTCGATGAAAATGTGAAAACGATAATGGTTCTTCAAACATATCGGACACCAGATAAATACGGTAAAATGATTAACTTAGACAAACTTTTATTTAATATATACATAGGAGAAAAAGTCCCTTGTTATGGTCCTAATTATGATATAGGCAAAAAAATATGTATTGTTCAAAGAAAATCAGGATACAAACTGCCGATAGATTTAAATGATGGCGACTGTGTGGTTTGCAGTATTGAGAAAGCCAAAGAACTAATTCTAGAGCTTTCTCAAAGATATATTGCTTTTAAAACAGCCGTTGATGATATAAAAAAGTTGGGTACTAAAAAATTGTGAAATTAAAAGTTGAGTTGATTATCAATCGTCTTTATTGATCATGATAGCCGGCCCAACTTTTATATCGTGATACTTTTCATTGATTTCGTCCAATAGTTTTTGGACTTTTTCGTTTTTAGGATTATCTTTTACTTGATCAAATAAAGATAATTGAATATTTAATTTATCAGTAAAATCACTTAATCTTACTCCAATATTTCGAATTGGTTCCCCTTTCCAGCCATTGTCTAAAAGACTCAAAACTGTTTTGTATATTTCCATTGTAATATTAGTCGGATTAACTAGTTTTTCCTGATGAGAATAATTTTCAAATTTAGAGTTACGCAAGGTTATGGCAATTACTTTTGTATATAACCCCTGCTTACGTAACTTTAATCCTATTTCATGACATTCTTTCAACAGAATCTTAGTTATAGTCTCCTTATCACTAATATCTTGTGGCAAAGTTGTGGAAATACTAAGACATTTATTCTTACTTTGATGACTTTCCACTTTACTTTCATCAATTCCATTAGCATATTCCCACATTGTCGTAGCAAAACTTTGAAAATATTTCTTTAAGAATTTAAGATCCGTCTTAGCTAAATCACCAATCGTTTTAATTCCTAAATTAATAAGCTGTTCGCTACTTCTTTTTCCAACCATGTATAATTCATTTACTGGTAAAGGCCACATCTTCGTTTCTATTTCACTTTTAAATATTGTATTCACTTTATCAGGTTTCAATAAATCACTAGCCATTTTCGCACACAATTTATTATTACCTACTCCGACATTGACCGTAAAACCAAAACGAACCTTAATCTCTTCCTTTATCTTATATGCTACTTCCATCAAATCCTTATATAGGTAATTAGTGTTACTCATATCCATATAACACTCATCGATAGAAAATTTTTCAAGATCTGGAGTGTACTGACTTAGATATGCAAATAAATTATCCGACTGTTTTTGGTATAAATCATAGTCACCTAAAAAAACTTTTAAATTCGGGCATTTCTTCCTGGCCATATACAAAGACTCTCCGGTAATAATTCCATACTTCTTGGCAACTGGACTTTTAGCCAAAACTACTCCGTGACGAAGACGTTCATCTCCTCCGATGACACTTGGAATCTTCCTGATATCTTCCTCCAAGCCTTTACTTAAGAGATCAACCGCTGTCCACGACAAAAAAGCATTGTTCACATCGACATGAAAGATTATGTGAGGCATTTTTCTCACCTCCATAATCTAATTATATTATCAGTCGTCGAAGTAATCAATACTTTTTTCGAACAAATTTTCTAGTTTTAACGATTAAGCCAATAGATAGAAAAATTTAAATAGGCTGCAAACAAGATCCATAATAAATAAGGTATCTGTAGATAGGCAGCTTTTTTATAAATCTTGTAAAATTCAAAGATCATCATCGTAACTAAAATAATTAGAATAATAATCCAGATAAAAGCAAAAAAACGAAGTTTGAAAGTAAAGAAAATTATTGGCCATAATAAATTTACAAATAATTGAGTAAAATAAATATCTGAAGCTCTTTTCTTCTTAAAGGAGTTGGTTGTGCTGATTAAATAAAATGAGATCCCCATTAATATATAGAGTATTATCCAAACAAGAGAAAAAAGATAATTAGGAGGGGATAAACTTGGTTGTAATAATTTTTGATAATCATTTATACTAGGCATAATCAAAAATCCGACTAGGATACCTAATAATACAGGTACAAGGATATTAAGAATTAACTCTTTATCTTTCCATATTTTCACTATCTCACCACTATCACTATATGAATCATTAATTTAATTAATTACTAAATATCTATCGTAACTATTTTCTCTTAAATATTTTTTGAAACAACGATCCGATAAATTTGAAGATAGTAGTAAAAGTACAAACTTTTTGATGAGGAACATTATTATTTGAAGGAACACCATTATTGTCGTTGTTATCTTCTTCATCATTTTGATTATTATCATCTTCACTATCTGGAATTGGTTCGGTTGGTTTTTCTTTAGAAAATTTTGTAAATTCTTTCGTCCAGGCTGCTTTAAAGTATTCATTATGTTCATTTTTTAAAGCCATGTATCGCCCGTTTATTTCATGATACTTATTAACAATAGCAAAGCTTCCTTTCGGTAGTAAATAAGTTGTGCTACTGTCATAGCCAGCCGTTTCTTCCAAAATAACAGCTTCCAAAGCATAAACTTCTTCATTAATCTCAAAAGGATACGGTTCCTTCCAGACTTTTAAATCCGCAAGCAAACGATCAAACGGAAAATTCTTTCCTTTATCTAATCCTGGACAATTAATTTTATCGATAGAATTAATTTCATAGTGACCAATTAAATGATCTCGATCGATAATAAAATTAATACCATAACTATTTTTCATATCATCAATAATTAACTTACAGACGTGCAAGGTCGCCTGATATTGTTTTTCTGTTAAGGCACCAGAACCATCTTTGTATGAATACCCTTCATGTTCGATTGAATACGTATAAGAATTAGGATTAATACCCTCACGATTTATCACTAGCTTAGCGGTTGGATTCTTTCGGTCACCGTTACACCATGCGCCATCGCTAAGTTTTACCATCTGAACAATTCGACCATCTTTTCCAATGATAAAGTGAGACGAGACCTGAGAAGACGGATTTTGAAACCAGTTAACGGCTGATGCCACACTGCCTTCGACAATGTGCATGCAAATCATATCCGGACTATAACCTTTTCTTCCCGTCCAGTGATTTGGACAACTATCTTCTAAATGTTCAATATTCATATGTTCACCTCTTCTAAATTTCATCTTATTCTATTCTCTTTTAATTTTTAGTAACATTATGAATATACTTATAAACTTAAAATATTATTTAAAATGACAATCAAGCCTATACCCAAGAGGTGTCTTATTACCTAACTTATAGGATGGTCGCTCAGTATTGTAGTAGTTAACATATTTTTTAATGAACTGAGCAATATTTTGTACATAAAAAAAATGGAAGTCTGTTTCCATTTCTTGTTTAATCCAACCGTTAATCGCCTCTATTTTGGCATTGTCAGTCGGTTTACCCAACCTCGACATACTGTGAATAATATTATTGTTCTTGCAAATAGCATTAAAAACATCAGAAGCATATATTGCTCCTTGATCAGTATGAAGAATCGTTCTAATATTAAAGTAACCTCGACTCTTTTTTATCTTAATAAATCTAGTCAAAGCTTTAAGATGAGAAGAAAGTTCTTCATGTCCCTTCTCAGTTAGATCATAGCTAATAATCTCATTATTGAATGCATCAATATATAAAGTTAAATTGTACTCGCCTGTGCAATGATTAATAGTAGTGGTATCAGATATTACTATTTCTAAAGGCCTTAAAGTATTCCACTTATTATTGACAAGATTATCATACTTATTGATGCCTAAAGGTTTATTTCTCGACTTATTTCTTTTAACTTTTGACTTTATTCCTAAGTATGAACAACATTTATATATGTATTGATCAGAAACATTAAATCTTTTTCTAACTAAAAATCCAATTCTTCGATATCCGTAAGTTGGATAGTTTTCATGAATAACGTTGATAAGTTTAATTAATTTCTCTCTTTTTTTTCTTTGCCTGTGACCACAATCGCTTTTTAACCACTTATAATAACTGCTACGATTGATATCTAAACGATCACACAAAAATTTAATAGAATAATTCTTCCTAAGTTGATGAATAATGGCATACTTTAATTTAAGAGAGGAAGCAACTTTTAAATTTGAACACCCTCTTTCAGCCAATAAACTTTTTTTGATAATATATTTTCCAGCTCCCAACCTAGTGTTTTTTCTTGAGTGGTCCTCTTAGCTAAAGTCTTATTCCTATTTGATGATAGACCATTTTCTCCTTCATTATTATACTTTCTTACCCATCTAATAATAATTTTCACATCGAGAGATTCTTCTTTAGCAATTGTCGATAGGGATTTATTCGTACTTAACACTTTTCTAACAACTCTAATTTTTTCTTTTTTACTCCATAGTTTTCTTTTATTCATTTCTAATCCCCCTTTATAAAAGGAGTAAATACAAATTGATTTACTCCCTAATTACTTAAAAATAATTGAAAAAATATCTTGTTTTTTATTTTTAGTATGTTATAATGTTTGTACGAATAATTAATTTTTAGTGCCAACTAGGTTAATTCTTCGTTTTTTTTGGCTTTATTTTCATCTTTTTTCACCTCGATACCTAAGTATACTGCTAACTTTATGGTTGCGCTTTTACAGATCAATAATTCTTGTTTTAAATCACCTCCATTAATGTTATTAAGTTTTAAAACATCTAATATTTCTGTAACATTATAATCTTTATGGTATAAGTACTCAATAACTAACCGTTCTTCTTCAGACATGTATTCGTTGATAACTTTATTATAGGTACTCTCAAGTTGATCCTTTTCTTCGGCAATTTCTTCCAAGAAACCTAATCTAAAGTTATCGCATCTCGACCGCGAAAAACTCTTTTGTTCTGGGAAGGCATCAAAATTATAATTAGCAGTCAGCTTTTGTTCGGATAAAACTGCATAATTCCATTTTAAATAATTTAGCCGAGAAATATAATTTTTGACAGCTCTTTTAGTTTCAGTATAATCATATTGATCCATAATAAAGGAAGGTAATAATTCACTTATGTACATGATATATACAACAAATTTTTATTCACAAAAAAAGGAAAAATTGTCGGCAATTGTCCCTTTTTAGCGATAAAAACATTGGCAACTGATGATGAACATTCAGTTTCCCTTTCTTTAAATTTTAAAGTTCTTAATGAAAAAGAATTCATTTCCCAACCATCCAAACCCCTTAAAGCAAGAGAGGAACTTGTAAAAATGAAGTCCAATTATATTACACCCTTTTTGCCCAAGGGTATGTATAATACTGGAAAAAGATGGAAATGTCAATACTTTTTTGATAATTTATAGGGATTTTTAACGCTTTTTAGTGAAAATCATTGTTTTATACCCGTAAATATCACTACAATATTAATCATATCATAAGATACTAAAAAAGAAATTCCAAATTTATTCTGAAAAAATTGTTATTTTTTTATCAAAAAATTCTTTTAAAATATTGGAAGTGCATTTCTTTTGTGTTAAACTTTATGTAGACGGGATGGTGAGGCCTGAATGAATTCCTATCAAGAAGCTTTAAGAAAATTTATAAAAATGATGGGATATCTTGAAAATGATAATGTCGAAGGAATTGTTTTTTACGGAAGTTATTTAACAGGCTATAATACAAAAGATTCAGATCTAGACTTACAAATTATTTTCAATAATGATGATTTAAATCATTTGATAAGAGGATATCAAAAAACAGATGATTTTATCATAGAATATTATGAAAAACCCATTCAGGAAATATATGCTAGAGCGATGAATGACTTTAAAAATCAAAGTAATGTTTTGCTATCAACAATAGGACATGGTCAAATTTTATTTGATAGAAACGGTAATATAAAAAAATTACAGGACTACGTCCTTCAATTATATAGTATGCCACTCCCAGGCTTAACAGACGATGAGGCAAAAGATTTTATTTCATTTATGAATAATAAGATTAAACATCTTATAATACTGTATGAAGAAAAAAATCCTTACTTTTTTCATTTATATCCTATATTAGTAGATAGAATCAGGAGTTTTTATCATCAATTGTATGGATTTCCAGAGTTGTCTATTTCAAGAGTTAACAAATTATATCATGACAATACTGGATATCGAGAAAAAACCTTTAAAAATATTCCTGAACAAGAGTTCATTAATCTATTTGATCAGGCTTCTTTAAACCATTCCAAAGGTATGAAAGAACATATGGAGGCACTAAATAAATTATATAGTTATGTAACCAGAGATATTAGTTTTGATTCAAATAATTACAGAGTAAAAATTAAATCCACAAAAATATGAATAAGTTTTTATTATTAAAGCTTATTCATATTTTTCATTAACTATTATTTAGGTGGTATCCCTAATAAATCAATAGCTGTAACAATATTTTTTTCAACATTTCCTATCTTGTAATCAACTTCTGTTTCCGTATTTAGCAAACAAGGCTTTAGCTTCCCACTACTCATGACTCTCAAGTGCATGTTTTTACATAATCTGCACTCCCTTATTCGACAATGAGAATGAAAAAAAGAAACAACTCTCTTTCCACCAAGATAACCATGTAACTCATTAAAAATAGGATCTATTTTAGGTATTAAATTATATTTATCTATAATTTGATCTCTAATTTTTATATAAGCTGGAGATGTAACATCACTTTGTTCATCATCTATCTTTTCCAAAATTTTTATTCTAATGTCATGTGTTAAAGCCCAATTAAATAACTGTTCTATATCACTATAATCATTATCAAAAACTGTTGCAATAGTAACACCAATACCTCTTTTTTTGATTAATTCAATATTTCTTAAAATATCTTTAGAACATATACCAACTGGTGAATTCTTAGATATCTTATTATTGAAATAATCTATTCCTACTACCACTCTATCAATTAAATTAGAATCAATCAATTCTAATATTTTATCTATTTCGATGCCATTAGTATTTATACCTATTTTTAAATTATATTTTTCTTTTATCATGCTACAAATACTGAAAATATCATTACAGATCATTGGTTCTCCACCAGTCAATCTGATACTTTTTAATCCAAATTTCATTGCAGCGTTTATTAATGAATCTATATCATTAATATCTAGTTTGCTTGTTAATCTATTTCCTTCATTGTGACAATAGTAACACTTCATATTGCAACTTGAAGTAATCGATATCCTTAATTCATCCATTGGAAGCTTTTTTATTTTCATCATTTTAAGAACTCCTTAATTATATATATTCCAACAATCTTTCAATTAATTTATTTTTTAGACATTTATCTAATGTTCCCTAATAAGAAATTTTATTAGTAGCTTATATTATATCATAGTTAAAAATATTGTGATACCACCTCACCTTAGTATGTATTTTCATTAAAACTAACTATTACGAATTTTCAAATATTATTTAAATATTCATTACTTTCAGTCGTAACTATAGTGAAAATTTAAAATATTTGAACAAGCCTTTTGTTTATAATAATTTCTTTTCAATATAGATTAATCAAATTCATACTCTTTTAACTGTATTCTAATATTAGTCATCAATTATTTTTAAAAATTCAATAAATTTGTAAGCGAAGCTTTCTATAACTAATTTTGGAAAATCATTTATACATACCCTAATTTTAAATGTTGAATCCACAAAATTTTGATAACAGTCAATGGAAATATAATCAAAACCAAAACTTACAGCTGAGTAAGTTAGAAATTCCTTCTCATTTTCTTTGCAAAAATTATATATTTTCTGTTTTAAATCCTCTAATGTACCTGAAATGGTTTTTAAATATATCAAGCAGAATTGCCTATGATTCGGTAAAATCACATTAATTTTATAATCTTTCAAAATAGAAAAGAATAAACTATTGTTTTCATTAACAATTTTTATTCTGTTATTATTTAATGTTTTTATTTTATTATTTAATATAAAAGTTGGAAACTTTTCTGGAGGTAAACAAGCTCCAAAAACACCTATTAAATGTTTACAATCAGTTTCAACTTTTTTTACTCTCTTTGTTTTATTATTTTCAATTTTCGGATAAATAAATGAAACGGATCCAATATGTGAGTATTCTGTTGCAAGTAAATCTATTTTAGTATGACTACGTACTAAAACACATGGTGTTCCTGTCGATATTATATAGTTTATCATTTTTTTATAATCTTCACCAACAAAACAAGTTGTATCAATAATTACTCCAAGATAATTATCAGAATTAAAATCATCAAGAAAGCTAAAATTACTTGCTATTGAATCAATATAAAGAAAAAAATCTTGATTTTTTACTTTTATTATCGAACTAAGAAACTTTATTGTTTCAAAGTAAGTTTCCTCATACATTAAGTCCACACTACAATCATTTGCGGAAATTATTGATGATAAAAGCGAAACTATGGAACTCATACCACAATTAGAAAAATAAGTTTCTGTGATAACATTTTTTTCTATATGATAAAAATCATTCGCAAAATATGGAATTTTTATAAAACCATTAAATCGTTCATATGTATAGTTGTATTCAAATATATCATTGAATCCAATTTTAGTTTTATTTGTTAATTCATGATAGTATTTTATACTGTTTTTATTTCTAATCTCTTTAGTTATTTGCTCTTTTACTGATATAACATTGGCTGGTGCAATCAAACGAGCATGCTGAAATTCATTATCTATAAAACCAGACAAAAACTCTAATTCCTCACTCTTTCTTCTTAAATATACTTCCATATTATTTATCACTATTATTAAAAGTAAAAACAGCTCTATTATATCTACCAACATGTTCAACATGATAACTATTATTAGTATATTCTTTTATTGTTCTATCCCAAAATCTTTCAGCAGGTTCAGAATTCGGTAAGGACTTTATAATCCAATTACCTTTACTATTCTCTAACACTTTGCAAACAGCTAATTTACCAATACCTTTGTTTTTATGATGATTTAAAACAAACATTTCTTGAATAATTTTTTCATTTTCATTAGAATCAACCAAAATAAAGCCGGCTATTTTTTTTTCTAATTTTATAAAATAAGCATAATTTTTTGAACCATCAAAATATTTGTCTAAACCATCATACAGATATAACCCTGTATTTTCCTCAAATTCTATTGGAAAATATTTACTAATGTCGTGTAAATATAACTGCAATAACCTTTCTAATATTTCTAAATCTTTTTGTTTAATTTGAACTAATTCCATTCAAATTACCTCCTTTTATAATTTAATTTTTTGATTCTACTCTTTTACCATTATTTCCTAACTAATTTTTTAGAATGTAGGGACTTTAATTCTTCTGGAATAAATATTCCATTTTCTTGAATCAATCGATCATCAATAATAACACTTCCACCGCCATATTCAGGAGTTAACATTTTAACCATATCCCAATGAATTGATCCAACATTTCCGTTGTCACTTAAACTATGACTATTTCCTAAGGCTAAATGAATAGAGCCTAATATTTTTTCATCAAATAAAATGTTTGTCCTTGGTGTATCAATGTTTGGGTTTGTTCCTATAGCAAATTCTCCAACATATCTATTGCCTTCAGAAATATCCAATAAAGAGGTTAGTGAAGAACTATTCGTATCTGAATTATGACTAATTACTTTACCATTCTCAAATGTAAGAAAAATGTTCGAGAATTGCTTTCCAGAGTAACGAGATGGAACATTAAATTTAATTGTTCCATTTAATGATTTTAAATCTGGAGCAATAAACACCTCTCCATCAGGAATATTTATTTTACCACTACAAATCACAGCTTTAAATTCGGTTATATCAAAAGATAAATTTGTTGTATCTGGAGATGTTATTTGAACATGCCTTCCCTTATCAAGTATGTTTTTTAAAGGTATCATTGCGGTATGTAACTCTTTATAATCTGTATTGACAGCATCAAAGAAATATTTTTCATATGCTTCTGTACTCATGCCAAATTGTTGTGCTGATGACACGGATGGATAGTCTACAGTTATCCATCTAAGTTTTGGCATAATTACTTCAAAATTAATTGGCTTGAAATAATATTGCTGATATAGTGACCGTTTATCACTTGGAATATCAGACATATCATAACAATTATCCGAATCCATCATATTAATATATACATCAACACACTCTAGTAACATTTGTTCGTGCTTCCTCATAATTTCAAACTGTTCTTGACTACCGTTCATTATTAAGCTTCTTTGAATATCATTTTCTTTAATAATTACTAATGGAATTGCACCATTATTTGCAATTAATTCAATTAAATATTTAATCATTTCACTACAATTTTTACTGGAATCAATTAAAACTTTTTCCCCTGGTCTTATATTAAGTGAATATTTAATAATTGATTCGGCCATTTTTTTTAATCTTATATCTATCATATTAACACTTTATTTCCTTTTCGACCTATCAATATGTTCCATACTGCACCCCATATCCATTAAAAATAATATTTCATTTCTTGGATCTCTACCAATAACTTTCTTTTCAATCAAATCTATATTTGGACGTGGTTGATAACCATTTGGTTTCTTTATTAAACTGCCATGACCACCGGTTAATCTAGTTATTATTGTCGGTAAATCAATTATACTGGACAATGGTGCATTACCTGGAATTATGGAGTTTTCAGATAAAGTTATTATTTTTTCATATTTAACTCCTAATGATGAAACGGAAGATAATACTTGTCTAATATTTTCGTTTGGTACAGTTATTTCATATTTCATCATTGGTTCTTCTAATTGCATTTCAGCATTTTTTAAGGCTCTCATAAAAGCAAGAGGAACAATCACATTAAAGTGTGATGGATCTGAACAAACAGAGTCGCTCTTACCACCTATTAATGTTATCATTGCATCAGTAACTTCCCAACCATACAAACCTTGTTTTAAATAACTTCTTATTAACTTTTCAATTTGTTTTTGGTATTTTGCAAACAAATAGTCGGTTGAAATTTTTGATGAGTAATGTAATCCACTTCCAATTGGTAAAGGCTGAATTTCAAATTCAACTGCTGATACCCTATCAAAAGTACATTCACCTTTTCCAATAGATATTGGAGTTTCACGATGAATTATTATTGGATCAGAAAATACTGCATCAATTTGAAACCTATCCTTTATTATATTTGCAATTATCTCTGATTGCAAATTTCCCATTAAATCAATGCTAATTTGTCCAGTATTATTATTGTATTGTAAATTCAATGATGGATCTTCATCGTTTAATATTTCAAGAGCAGTTACCAACTCATGTAATCTATTGCTATTAGTAGTTATAGAAGTATGAAATAATGGATTAACAAATGAAAAAGGTTTAAAATTAGGAATTGGTTTACCAATAAGATCTCCACATTTTGCATCAAGTCCAGTAATAATACCTATCTCTCCGGTTTCTAATCTTTCGCTTCTTGTTCGTTTCGTTCCTTCTAGTTTTGTTATTGTTCTAACTTTTTGTTTTAAACCATGATCAGTGATAAACTCATATCTGTTTTCTAATTCACCTTCTAATACTTTTACATATAACTCTCGAACTCCAGCATCTCTTTTTACTGTATATATATACCCAGTAAAATCTGACGATTTTGATTTTGATGCTACAGGTAAATAGGATGATATTCCATTAATTAAATGATACATACCTTCATCTAGCAATGCACTTCCACCATAAACTAAATATAATAATCCAGTTTGTGCCATTCTTTTGACTTGCTCTTCTAACCATTCTCTTGATATTTTTTCATCGTTCAAATATCTTTCTAAAATATTATCATCATAACTTGCTATATCTTCTATTATATTTTCAATTTTCACATCTTTATATGAAAGCGTACCATCCTGTTCTTTTTTTACTTTAACTATAGGAAGTATATTGGTACTTAATTTAGCTTTCATTTCAGCAATTACTCTATCATAATCAGCACCCACTCTATCCATTTTATTAATAAATATTAATGTTGGAATATTCCTTTCCATTAATATTTTCCATATCACTTGTGTTTGTGATTCAACACCTTCAACACCCGATACTACTAAAATTGCACCATCAAGTACACTGATTGCTCTTTCTACTTCAGCAGAAAAATCTACATGTCCTGGAGTATCAATTAATTGTACTTTCCTATCACTCAAAGATAAAGTCACTAAAGAAGCTCTGACTGATACACCTCTTTCACGCTCTACTTTTAAATTATCTGTTGTAGTGTCACCATTGTCTACTCTGCCACGAGTCTTTTTTACATTGGTATGATACAATAATTGCTCTGTTATAGTAGTTTTTCCGGCATTCGCATGAGCGAATATTCCTAATGTCATTACTGGCTTTTCATTCATTATAATTCTCCCTTAATTAATTCAGAAAGTGTTTTTTCCAAATTAATATACTCATCTTTAATTATTAAAGATTTGCTATCTGAGATAATTTGTTTAATTTTGTTATTGCATCTATTTGCTTCTTGTATATTAAAATCATCCAATGTATGACTAGGCATATATTTATTACTTATAAAATAATAAGTATTTTCCGGAACATCTATCCATAGAGCAAAATCCAATACTCCACTTACATAATAATTTTCAAAATCATATTTATTAATAATACTTGGAACAAATTGAATATGATATTTCGTGGCTTCATAAAGAGTATCAATTTTATCATATATTTTATCAATATGTGTATGTTCATGTACTAAATTATTTTCTATTGCTCTACCATCTGATGATATAAAAACTAATTTCACTGTTCTAACATTTAAGTGCTGCATTAATAACGGAGATAAAAAATCCAAATCATTAACATTCAAGTTATTTATCGTCATTTGAATAGTAGTATATTTATCGATTTTTTTTAAATAATCCAAAACTTTAACTACATTATCATAAGAATAATTATTTTGTCTAATATAATTATGAATTTCTTTTGTTCCGTCTAAACTAATGTTTACGGCATCAACTAAATCAAAAATTTCTTTATTAAATATCATTCCATTTGTAAAAATCGTTACTGACATTTGATAATTTTTAGCATACCTAATTAGTTCTAGTAGTGGCCTAAATAACATACATTCCCCACCAGTAAACATTATACTTTTAACATTATCTTTATATAATTGATAAATAATTTTTTTTGTTCTAGTTAAAATTTCTTCTTGATTTTCACTACTGGTTTTAGCATCTATATAACAATGTAAACATCTCAAATTACAATTGTGAGTTAAAATAATATTTGCTCTACTTATCATTTTCTGCCTCTGATCTTATATATTCCAGTAAGGGCATATAATCAAAAGGATAATTTGCTAATTTTTTTATGAATACATTTTTGTTATATATCTGAAAATTTTTATACTCTTCAGAAACAAGATATGATTCTAATACATTTTGTAATTTATTTGATGTTACATTACCAATTTTTAATTTCGAATAAACTAAATCATGTGGATATACATTAAAATCATCGTCTATTAATATATGTTTTGGCAAGCAACTTATTTGTAGACCACACTTCCAACCATCGCATAAATAAGCATTACAGGGATGTTCTCTTATCAAGAAACTAGGAATTATCAAACCAGAAAAATTAATAGCTATCCCATCCAAGTGCGTCATTAAAGTAGTTATCAATTCATTAAATTCAGATATGTGATTTATATTTGGCGTAACATCAATAATAATATTATTATTATCTTTTACATACCGGATAATGGCATCTACTGATTTTTTATTTAACTTAATACTATTAAATATTTTATTTGCGACAACATAAACTTCTTCATTTTCATTAACCAATATAACATTGTCTGGTAGGGAAAATTCTTTATATTCTTTAAAATAACTATAAATTATTATTAATATATTTGTATCATTGAAAAAGTCTTTAATTTCTGAAATAAGCATTTCAATTTCACTATCAGATATATATAAAATTATTCTCTGAAAATTTTGTGATATTATAAAATCTATATTTTTTTTAAAAAATTGCGAATATTTACTTATATTAAAAAATTTTAACTCCAATGTTGCATTTTCCGTTCCTAAATATTTCTTCATATTAACTCTCAATCTCATTAACAATGCAATAAATATCATCTTTTTGATTAATGTTTCCATTTAATTTTAGGGCTCTTGCTCTACATCCACCTTTACATTTACCACATTCTATTTTGTATTTTTTACAACATAAATACCCAAATTTATTTGATAATTTCCTCCAAATTTCATTAGTGTCAAAATCCTTTATACTGCCTATTTTGTATTCCTTGGAAATTAAACTTGGACAAATATATATATTTCCATCAGATTTTAAATAAACAAAGCGATCTCCTATTCCACAATTAATTGAAATTGCATTAGGATCAATAATACTATAATGATTTCTATAAATATTCTTTATTATATTAGCAGATTCAAATGTATCTTCATTTAATGCGATTGCCCTACCTTCGGGTACAATAACATCTAATACACTTTTAACTTCCATTTCTTCAATGAACTTTACAATTTCGTCAACATGATCCTTATTATGATTTCCTATCATTGTATTAATAGTTACATCCACATTATTTTCTTTTAAAATATTTATGGAATTGACTGTTTTATCAAAACACCCTATTTGTCCTCTAAATTCCTCGTGAATTCTTTTTCTTGAAGAATCTATGCTTGTAATAATATTTTTTACTCCGTATTTTAGAATCATATCTAACTGTTTTTTACCGAAAATGGTTAGGTTAGTAAAAATTCTTACTAACATTCCAGCATTATATAAGTGGCAAAGTAACTCTTCAATACATGGATATATAAATGGCTCACCGCCAGTCAAATCAAATTGATATACACCATTTAATGCTGCGTTATCAACTAATAACTTTAAATCTTCTAAATCCAATTCATTACTATTTTTATATCCAAACGATCCATAACAATGCTTGCATTTTAAATTACATTTATCTGTTAATTCAGCAAAAATTCTTACATTATTCTGTTTATCAACTTTTTTAACATTTATTGAATTACTTTGAGGTGTTAGTGTCAATATTTCCAAATCAAACAATTGATTTATAAAATATTCTCCATATTTCTGTTTTAATTGTTCCAATTCATAATTGTTCTTTTTTATATCCATGATAATATCAAAAGTATCTTCGTTTATATCATAATCTATTCGCTTAATTCTATTATAAATAAATAATTTATTTTCAAAGATGTTGTTTACAACTACTACTTCATTATTTACATATGCGTTCAACCAACATGCTCCTTTCAATAATCATAAAAGTGGTGTCGGCGTTATAGCCAACACCACTTTTATGTGTGATTAGTTACAATGACATGTTCCAACAGCCATACAAACTTTTGTGCCGTTATTTTTGATAACAGAAATTGTTGGATTCACTTTTTTTTCAAAATTTTTCATTGAAACCATCCTTTCTTATTCTATATAAAATTCTTACGAATTCTATAACACAAATAATTACATAGACTAGTTAAAAAGTTAATTCTAAGAGGATAATGTCTCCATATAATTGTAAACTATTATACGATTTTCATTTAAAAAGTCAACCTCTATTAATAATTTTACTAAAGAAAGTGCTGTTTTTTATCTAAAAACCTACCAAAATGAAGATAGTTTCATAAAATATTTGCAAAAATTTTACGGTGGAAATGCATTATTTTCCACCGTAAAACTTACTTAATCTCTTAAAATACGGATCTTCGAAAAGTTCAGCTGAAACTTTTTGTTCCTCTGATTCAGCTATTACTTCATCTTCCTTTGCTTCCAATATTAATTCATACATGTCATTAAATACTTCTCTACCAGCTACTATAACTAAATATTCTTCTAAAGTACATGGTCTAGTCCATTGAATTGTTTTACTAATATCAGTATTAAATTCAAAACCCTCTTTGAACCTAAAGTATTCTCCTCTTTCCTCAACAAAATGAGACAAATATCTTAAAGGTTCAAATACTAATTCATATTTATCATTATTATCATTATACTTAGTAAGAAAATCCTTTATTATCTGATCCAAGTCATAATCATTAATATTGTTAGAATATAATACCATTATCGATGACAACATTTGTTCAAAAGTTATTTTTTCTTTTCCCATCTTTACCTCCTTAAAATTTTTATTAATTTTTAATATGATTACTATCCTCAATAGTAAAAATATCAAATTCCTTTTCGTAAGACAAAGTTATTCCAGTGTCTTGCTTCATTACAATTGATAGTCAATAAATTTTCAAATATATCAACTAACTTTAACTCCGGAAAATAAGTTAACAAATGAATAAAAGCATCTTTAGTCATGTAGTTGAAATATCGACCGTTAATTATTTCGTCACCAATTCCACTTTTAAAAGAAACATAAACAACTCCATCATCTTTTAACGACCGACTAATCCTTTTCAAAGTATCAATTAATTCATTTTGAGGTAAATGAATTATTGATGAACACGCCCATACTCCATCATAAAGACTTTGATCATTAAAATCAGAAAAATTCATGCATTCAACTTCTTGACCAAGATATGAAGATGCTAATTCACATAATTTGATTGAGCCATCAACAGCTCTAACCTTATAGCCGTGATCGATAAAGTATTTACTATCTCTTCCAGAGCCACATCCAAAATCCAAGATATATCCATGATTAGGAAGATGAAGCAAGAATTTACCATATAGTATACTCATATCAACATTAACTGTCAAATCAAAATATGACTTAGCATTTTCATTGTAATAATTAATAGTGTTACTATTCCTTTTATCCATTCAGTTATTTCCCTATAACTAAATTATATCATATATAAAAAAAACTATTAAGTTTTTTCCTCAAATAATTTATATACCTTATCTATTTTAATCTTAAATGGTATCTTTACGGTGATCATATTATATTTATGATCTTTATAAATATTGTTCATTACTTCAAAATTACTTAAGTCCGTAATAAAATAATATTTTATTACATTCTGTAAATTTGAATCTTTAACAAATTCTCTTAAGCCTTTTAAGTCTAAATTTATATTTTTACCAGCATATTTTTCACTATAGGGATATTCTATATAGTGATAATTACTTTCTTCTTCTGTGACTCCATAAAAGACAGGAATTAATTTATTCACTTTCTTTATCTCCTCCTACTACCATTACTACTTTACTTTGTATTTTAGTAACATTTCTTTATCTTCTTTAGAAACTCGATAACTATTCCGACATTTACTTATCCCCTTATTAATCGTAAACTTGTTTAGTCGATGGTTTTTCAAAAATTCGATTGTTTTCTCTCTTCTTTTTATAAAGCATTCACAAAATAACCAAGCATTCATCATATTGACATAATAATGTTCTTCATGATAAAAACGATTCATAACAGCAAAAATCTTATCAATGTACTCATCACAATTAATCATTTTAAATAAAATATTTAAACCTACTCTTCTAATAAAAGGTTCCTTACTTTTTGTATATTCTAATGATAAATTATAAAATTCTCCCTCGCAATCTTTTACATTAAAAGAAAGCAAATCACAAGAGGCCCAGTTATCTATTTTTAATATATATTTATCTAAATATTTTTTCATTATCCTAAAATCTTTTATCTCTGATATTAAGAAACCATTAATAGCAGAGTTTTCATAATAATTATTTAATTCTAAATCTAGAAAAGATCGAGAATTACCCTTGCTAATTTCTTTGGCAATATCTTTTACGACCTGTGTTTTAATAGCTAAAACTGGCATCTTAGTATTCAGGATATTTCTTGACCAGTCAATCTTCTCAGGATTTTTTAGTGTTTCCAAATATTCGATGAACTCTTGTCCATCTTTGTCACGCCATTTTTCTTTCACTAAATTCATCTTTAATCACCACATTTTTATTATATCAAAAAACCTGATATTTTCATACCAAGTTCACTGAACTGCTTAGAGGGTAATCGTTGACTAAAACAATCATAATTTTTATTATTTCTTATTCTTTAGTTTTCTTATCTCCTATTGAAAGAATCAGGTTGAGTATAATTCCAACCACGGAAGCCGTTGCTAAAGCGGGAATACTCGTTCCAAAGATAGGAATCATTCCGCTATCATAATTAAACGTTCCACCTAATCCTACTATTAGGATAACTGCAATAACAGCTAAGTTTTTTGAACTAAACATGTCTACTTTTTTATCCATCATGATTGTTATTCCTTGAGCAGCAATGACTCCGAATAGATATATTGAAAGTCCACCAATAACACATGTTGGTATCGAATATACGATATTAATTAGTGGTGTGAAACAAGATATGACCATAGTTATGATGGCAGCTGCAATTAAAACTGAGACGGAAAAGTTCTTCGATATCGCCATGGCACTTATATTTTCACCGTAGTTAGTTCCAGCTGGTCCACCAATGACTCCTGACACTATATCTCCAATTCCGTCGCCAACTAAATTTGCACCTAATTTATTCTCAATGTCATAAGTCTTTTTAGAATTCTTTCTTCTAGCCAATTCTTTTACATATATATCAAGCTGATAAATATGAGCCGTTGATTCTGGTATCGTAGCAATAGCTATTGGCATGATGGCAATAATAGCGGCCCAACTTGGCTTAGGCAAGGTGAATATTGGCAAACTCAAAATACTATTTGATGTTACAGTGTTAAAATTAACAAAATCAATTCCTGTTGACAGATCAATAATAACTGCAAACAGATAACCAGTGATCAAGCCAAATAAAATTGGTAACTGACTTAATTTACCTTTTAAATATACTGAATAGACAATCGTTGAAACTAAGGTAATTAAGGCGGTAATCCATGCCCAATTCTGTGCTACTGCGTTCATAGTTGCCTTAACAGATCCGGGTACGGAAGAAGCATTACCTAAAGCATTAGTTGCTAACGATAAACCAATAATTATCGCTATACTTCCAGTCACGGTGGCAGGCAAGACCTTATTCAATAACTTCTTGCCACACTTTTTTACGATTAGACCTGCAATAATGGAAACGAAGCCGGACATGACAATACCGAATTGAGCAATTGATATTTTTTCATTAAGCGAGTAACTGGCAAACGATTCAGCACTCATTATAGAGGCAATTGCCGCTATGTATGAGAAGCTCGATCCATAATATAAAGGAATTTTCTTGCCTGTGACCAAAATAAATACCAGGGTTGCTAGTCCGCTGGCAAAGATGGTTGTTGAAACATGAAATCCAGTTATTAGTGCTACTAAAACGGTTGCTGGGAACATTACTACTATTTGTTGAAGGGCAAATAGAATCAGTTCAAAAAAAGCCGGTTTTTCATCTGGTAAATAACCTAAAGTATCTTTTTCTTTCATAAATTTTACCTCCTATTCAAAAAAATTTAAAAAAAAATACTGTTTCCAGTAAGATTAAATATTTAATAAAATGTCATCGATTAATAATGAAAATATTACAATCTTTACTGAACTTTTCATTGTCTATCGGATATCCTATAAGGTAGTATTACATAATTGATTTTTTTTGTCAATATTTTTTGTAAAATTTTATTATTTTTTTATAGTTTTATTATCAACAGCAAGCGACTAATTGTTTTTTAGATGTGATATTTAAAAATAAAACCTTATTTTACAAAAGTTTTAATAATTTTAAAGACACTATAGTTTTATATCAAAAAACCTGATACTTTATACCAAGTTTTGATTTTAACTTTTTAAAATTCTTAGATAGTGATTAGCTTCTCTTAAAACATGATCTGCTAATAATGGTAAAATTATGGATTTGATTTGACACGAATCCAACCCTTTAGTACCTGTAGCTTTAAAATCTCGATATTTTAAAGTTTCCTGATAAGTCTTATTTTTGACACTCTCGATAGTGGCATTAGTCATATTCATCGTTTCTTCTAATAACTTTTTATATTCATTGGCAAACTCATTAGAAGTATTTATTAAATCATTTTCTGTTGGATCTAGTAACCCTCGGATGAATAAGGCATGTTCCATCATAATTTGATTCCAAAATAATTCGACTTGTTTAATATTACCAAATTCAATATCCTGACCATTTTCTAGAGCCGCAACATAAGAACGATATAACCTAGCTTCTCTTAGAATATGATCTATTAAAAGTGGATAGTTTGTAGTAAAAGTCTTGCAAGATAGCATTTCATTTAGGATTTTCTCTTTGAAAGCTATTAATCTATCAAGTAAATCTATAGCATGTTTATTTATACCTCTGATAACATCAGGACTAATTGCCATCGGTGAAGTATTATTGATTTTTAAATCTTGCTCCATTAGAGTAATCTTCTTATTTATCGGAATACCAGTAAGATTTTCTGTCTTTGTTTCGGTACTAAGTGTATACTCTGTAACTATTTCGCCAGAATTCAAGATTTGAGGACGAATTAATCCATTACTAATGCTTACAACATCAAAAAGCAATTTTTCAAATTCATTTTTATACTGCTCTGCCTCCTCGACAAAACCTTTATCCTTAGTAGGAAATCCTGCTTCTAAAAAAATAGCATGTTCCTTCATGATTCTTGAAAAAAACAAATGTAATTCAAGAGCTAAAGTAATATATCTTTGCATTTTTTCTCCTTTCTTTTTAGTCATATTATTATATGATTAACATCCATTTCTTAATACCACAATCTAAAATTAAAAAACTGTATTTTAATTCAATACAGTTAACGATGAATTTTATATAATTACTGATTAGGCTTTAATGAGACTGCTTTTACATATAATTATCTTTAGAGAAACTATTTCGTTTTAAATAGCGATAAGCATAGAATCCAAGAATACCGACAACAATAGAGATGATAATTATAAGGATATTTTTACCAACTGATGATCCTGTTTTGCTGTTGTTACTTGCTTCGACGACTATTTTATAATATTCATTTGATATATTATTACTCTTGTCAATAACCCAAAGATAATAACTTCCAGCTTCGGCTTCAAATGAATAATTAGTGGTTCCAACTCTCACCCAATTAGATGAGACTGTCGGTTTCGATGTATTTTTTGACACATAGTAACCTGCTACTCCCGAACCACCAGTATCGCTTGCTAAAATACTGACTTGCTGTTTATCATCGACTGTTGAAATATTATGATAGGTAATCTTTGGTGCTTGCTTATCATCGATAGTTTCGCTCTTGAGAGTATAGACAGCATTGGTTTCATTACCGGCAGCATCTCTTACATATACCGTATATGTCTTAAACTCACTGACAGACAAAACGTTGATTGTTTGCCATGTTTTCTTACCATCCCAAGAATAGGCATTAGTAGCAAGACCGGACTCATTATCGTTAGCAATTACTTTTAATACATATTTATCATTAGCTTGTTTAATAGATGTAAAACTGCTAATAACTGGCTTATTGGAATCGATATGGGAAACGACAAAGGTCTCATACCCCGTATTATTAGCTCCATCTTTTACCCATAAATAATATGTTCCGTTGAAAGCAACTGAAGTGTTTGCAATACTAATACTTTTATTAGTAACAACGCTGTTCCAAAGTGTTGGAGTTGATAGACTACTAGTAACTTTCCAGCCGACTATTCCTGTATTATCGCTGGCACTAAATGATATTAAAGCATACCTATACGAATTCGTGTTAACTGTTACCGAACCGATAACTGGTTTAGTTGTATCGCTAGTTGGCTGTGATGGTGTAGTAGTTGTTGTTGTTGTTGTTGTTGAAGCCAAATTCATAACTTGACCATTATCGATCCATCTAACTTGCATATTGGCACTGACACTTGGACTAATAATATGATCTTTTAATCGAGCAACACTAATTGTAGTACCAGGATAACGAGTCTTTAAGTTTGTAACTTGTAATCCCATATCATCTTTCTTAACACTACCATCTAAATGACTAGTAGCAGCATGAGCAATCTTACCATTTCCTACATAGATCATAATATGAGAGGTATCCCTAATAATTAAGTCTCCCTTTTTAAGAATACTAAGATTTAAACTAGCGATTTTAATATTTCTCTTAATAAAATAAAAATGGGTACTAGCAGCAGCATCGTTAATATAATTACTCATTGTCCATGGTGCAGCTGTCGATGACATTATTTTTAAACCGCTATAACCATCAGTTTTTGATGTTTTACTCTTAGTTAGAATAAGACCATATACATGTCGATAAACATAGGAAACAAAAGAGTCACAGTTAAATACCCAGCGATTGCCATTGATGTATACCTTCTTACCATTAGATTTGTAATAATGATGATAATCATTTTTTATATAGTAAAGACGTTCATAATAACCCTCAATACGAGCATCACTACTTTTATAAGCAAGCAAAGGATACCCTTTACTATCTCTTCTTTTATTACCTTCAGTAATAAATCGTTCAGCAAAAGTAGCAATATTATTGGCTTGCGTCTCCGTTAAATCTGCTCTAACTACAAGTGGTCTAATCATAAAAGCTACAATTAACAAAATAATTATCAATAATCTTTTCATAGAATCTCCTTGCTTTTTCACATAACTCCATTGGCTTAAACAAATGAAAGTAAAGGATTTTAAATTTCAATTTAGAATTTTTAAAACCCGAATAAATTCATTCAGATCAACGGCTACTATCTAACAAATCATAATAAAATAATAACATTTACTAGTATATTTTACAATATTAATTTCTAAGAAATATAAACCTTTATCAATTTTTTATTCCAATATTGATTTTATACATGTGATATAATATTTAACGTAACTTCAGATTTTAGAGTTTCTAATCCTAGTGATGATTATCTACTAGAAAATACTTATGTTTTGGTTATTGATCAATACCATCCGTCTAAACATTTTATAATTACATGAAAAAACTTGATAATTTTATATCAAGTTAAACTAATACATATTTGGCATGGAATTAAAAGGGGGTTCAAATTTTTTATTTTTACCTATTTATTTAATATTTTTCTGGTGGCTCGTGGTATAAAACTTCTTTACCGTTTTCTAAAGCATATTCAATTTCGTTCCTTGTACTATTGCCAATATATCCATCAATATTAACTACATAAATTGAGTCACTAATATCTATTTTCTTACGATGAATTCTATCTAACATGGTGGCACCAAGTTCTTCATATTTTGAACCATCAACATTATAAACACATTGAATAACTGCATAGCCTTGTTTTAACTCTAATTCTTCTGAAATCTTCATCATTTCTTTTGAATATCTCATACTACCACAAATTGTTATAACTTTAACATCTTGCACTTTATCACCCCACCTACCTATATAACTAAAATCGATATTTTCATACCAAGTTTAAATCAACTCCAAAAGTTTGGAGTGACTTCTATCATGGCAGGGGCAGAGAGGATTGAACTCCCAACCACGGTTTTGGAGGCAAAACTAGTTCGACCTCAAACACCATAAAAACCTATAAAACGGTAGACTAGGATTTTTCCTGACTAGCCAATAGTCACGAAGAAACAAACTTTTTGAATTTACTTTTTATATTATACTAAATTCTTGCGATCAAATCAAGCTTGTCCATATATTTTTCTACACCTACTATAGGATCAATATTTATAATGTTACTATCAATTTGAATTACAAAATCTATAAAGCTTAATATTTTTTCTCTAGGTAGATCAAATAAGAATATTTCTATTTTTTTAAAATAATTGTATTCATCTTTCAAATATGTTCTACATAAATCCATAGCATTATCAAAATTATCATAAGTAATATCTTCATTTGTTATATATTCTAAAAGATTACAAATATCTTCAAAATCATTGTCTGTATAATTATCGGTTAATATTTTAATTAAAACTTCAAAATCCTTTTTTGCCTTTTCATTATCATATAACAAATTTTTATTACTGTTATAATCTTTATAAAAGGTTTCTTCCATTAATAAAGTTGTTTTTTTGTTTGTAGTAGTTTGTTCTTTTTTTATATTTTCAAATAATGTTAGAGCTGTTTCGTATCAAGAAGTTTCTAAAAGAAATCTGGTTTATGAAATTAATGGTTTTTCTATTGATAAATTATTGGGAAAATATGATGATCCTGAAAAAGATTAATGTGATGCATAATGTATTTTAAAAGAATTAAGGAAATTCGCCTTAAACTTAAAAAAACTCAAAAAGTAATTGCAAATGAATTAAAAGTTTCTCATTCTCTTTACAGTAAATGGGAAAACGGAAGTAAGGCAATTCCATTAAAGAAGATGAATGATTTATGTAATTACTATAATATAAACATTGATTACATGAAAGGAATTTCAAAGAAAAAAATCAATATTGAAAATAGAAAAATTATTGATAAAAACATTGTTGGTAATAATATAAAATATATAAGGAAACAAAATAACATTACTCAAATTAAATTATCAAAATTACTAAATACAACACAATCAACGATATCAGCTTATGAAAGTGGCGAAGTTTTAATACTAATGATTCATCTATATAAATTAGCAAGAAAATATAAATGCTCTATTGATTTAATATGTAATAGAATTTAAAAACAAGCATAATCAATATGCTTGTTTTTAAAAATTCTTATTTTGATTTAATCTTCATGGTTTAAATATTCAAGAAGATAATGAAAAAATTCTATATGCGGTGGTAAAAACATATCGTTTTTAATCATAGTGTTTATTTCTTCAATACTTGCCCATTTAATGTTTCCTACCTCTTTTTCTTGAGTTTTGATATTTTCTAACTCAACATCCATTTTTAAATAATATATATCAACAAAATCATCTTCAGTTTTTATAGTTTTAAATAATTTTAAATTACTTTCTTCTACATCAATCCCTAATTCTTCTTTTATTTCAGTAACAATTCCTTTTAAGCTAGTTTGACCAGATGTTGGGTGTCCACCTGTAGTAGTCCACATATTGTACTTTTTATTAACTTGTAATAAAAGTTTGTTTTTTGAGTTTTGTATCCAAACCACTACAGTTAAATAGTAAAATCCTTTGGTAAGTGCGATTTCTTTTTCAATTGTTTGATTTGTTATTATTTTGTTTTCATCATATAAGTCTCTTATTTCCATGATAAGACTCCTTTCTAGTTTTTAATATTACATATTATATCATAATTTCATTGAAACTAGAATTACTTATGTAAAAATAATTAAATAAAAATCTAAACTAACTAAACTATTGATCAAACTTGATACTGCTATCACATAATCATCGCCTTAATCAATTAATTGAAGCCTATTCTAGCATTGTTTTTAAGAATTTACAAACATTTTCTGGAAAAAAGTTGACAAAATACGATATTTTTTTATAAAAACTATTGATTTCAAAAAATATATATGATAGTACTTTTATATCAGCTTAGATTAAGTTTTACCTAGCTGATAAATTAATCATTAAAAAAGTACAGTAATCGCTTACTATACTTGGATTTCTCATGGCAGGGGCAGAGAGGATTGAACTCCCAACCACGGTTTTGGAGACCGCTATTATACCATTTAACTATGCCCCTATTACTTGTGACTTATTAAGTATATCATCATTTTCATTAATTTTCAATAACCTAAAGGGTAAAAAGACATAACATATTATAGAGATAAATGAGGTGGTATAAATGGATGAAAATGGTAGTGTCAGTAGCGTTGTCAAGTTTAGCGATAAAGAAATTGACCTACTAGCGCGACTTATGCGTGCTGAAGCGGTTGGCGAGGGAGAACTAGGGATGTTGATGGTCGGTAATGTCTTAATTAATCGTGTTCTTGCTAAATGCTTGACCTTTCAAAATATTACCAACATTTATGACGCAATTTATCAATCTCCCGGCGGATTCTCTGGAACCCTCAGTCCTCTATTTTACAGTGCCTCTACTGTCGCTGAAAGAGACCTCGCTAAAAGAGTTATTAACGGCGAAGCTTATTACCCTTCTACTAATGCTCTTTGGTTTTATGCTCCATCAAAAAATGCTAATTGTGTTACCGTTTGGTTTGATCAACAATTAGCAGGAAGATATAAAAATCATTGTTTCTATAAACCATATCCTGGAGTATGTAAAGAATTACATTAACTTCTTTAAATTTAAACTGGCCTCATACAAAGCATTTTTCTTAATGCTTTTATTCTTTTCTAAAATACCTTTGATAGCTTCTTTTACCTGCACCTTTTCTTTAACCATATAATCAATAATTAAGGCTTCTAATGATAGACTAGTTTCATCTTCCTTTTCTTTAATACTATCCTTTTCTAAAATAACTGTATATTCTCCCTTTTCAATCTTATCGTCATCAATAATTTGATTATAAACATCAACTATCTGACCATAAATTACTCTTTCAAACTTCTTGGTTAAGTCAGAACAGATTGCTACTTTAGCATCCTTAAACTCATCTTTAAAATATTTTATCAATTTAATAATTCTTTTAGGAGATTCATAAAAAATATAAGTATTTATTTTACTATGATGAACTTCTTCAATTACTTCTTTTCGCTCTTTGTTATTAACTGGCAAAAATCCAATAAAGGAAAATCTTTTACTATCGAGTCCTGAAATAGACAATCCTGTAACTAAGGCTGAAGCTCCTGGAATACCAATTACCTCGATTTTATTATCTCGAGCCTCTTTAACTAGAATATAACCAGGATCAGATACACATGGAGTTCCAGCATCACTTACTAAAGCAATATTCTCTCCACTTAACAATCTTTTTATAATACTCTTAATTCGTTCTTTTTCATTAAATTTATGATACGAAACCATTGGTTTTTTGATCTCATATCTATTTAATATTTTAATTGTTTGTCTCGTATCCTCAACCAATATCAAATCGACACTTTTAAAAACATCTAAAGCCCTAAAAGTTATATCGTTCATATTACCAATTGGCGTTCCAACTATATATAAAATTCCCATCATCTCACCCATTAACATTATACTACTTTTATCATTACCAGTAAATTCTTATCAGTTACTTGTTGTTTAATATATCGACTTGATTTTTTAATTCGGCTACTTCTTTCTTTAACCTCTCCGTATCCTGATTAGGAACTGATGCTCTCTGTTGTTTACTATTTAATAATTGTCCTTGAGTCGCACTAGTTTCCAGTACTTGTCCTATTAACATTAGAAAGTTCCCCAAAGCATTTTGTTCATTAAAAGTTAAATCATCTATCATCATAAAACCTAAGAGTATTGCTATCAAAGTAAGCGTTTTAGGTGGTAAATCAAAGATAAAATCAAAAAGATTATCCATGAGCATCATTCCTCATCATAGTTTATGTCAAATAGTAAATATATCTTGATGAGATTGCCTATGAAAAATAGTAACTACTTTTATTGAGAATAGATTATCATTTTCTTTATAATTTCATAGACTATTTTAGGAGGTCTTATATGAATAACGATAACAGTTATCGAAATCCTATCAGTGTCGTAGTTGACGCAGGTCATGGCGGGGTTGACTCTGGAGCTGTTTATGGTAATCTTAAAGAAAAAAATTTTAATTTAGAAGCTGCTAATTATATGTATAATCGATTAAAACAATTAGGGATTCCTGTAGCTATTACTAGAAGTACTGATGAGACTTTAGAACGTCAAGAAAGAATTAATCGAATTTTAACTCCTTTTGGTAACACGAAAGATGTTGTTTTGGTATCTAATCATATCAATGCCGGAGGTGGAGAAGGTGCCGAAGTCATTTATGCTCTTCGCAACAATGATACTTTAGCAAAAAACGTTTTAGAAGAAATTGGCAAGGAAGGTCAAATAACTAGAAAATTCTATCAAAGAAGGCTGCCAGCTGATACCTCAAAAGATTATTATTATATTTTAAGAGATACTGGTAAGACAACCCCGATTCTAGTTGAATATGGTTTTATCGATAATACCAGCGATCAAAAAAAATTGCAAAATAATTTATTAGATTATGTTGAAGCCGTAATAAGAGGAATTACTAAAACTTATAATCTTGCTTATACTCCTCCTACTGGTAGTGAAAACACTTATATTGTCAAAGCCGGAGATAGCCTATGGAAAATTTCCCAAGCATATGATACGACGGTAGATGAATTAAAGGTTCTTAATAATCTAACTAGTAATATGCTTCAAATTGGTCAAATTTTAAAAATTCCTTCTATCACTCCTCCACCAACAACTCCAGAAGAATACATTGTTTATACCGTTCAAAAAGGAGACAGTCTTTACAAAATTGCTAAAGAATATAATACGACCGTGAATGACATTGTTAATTTTAATCAATTAGATAGTACCTTGCTAAGTGTCGGACAGCAACTATTAATCCCAACAACTGGCACTGTTTCAACAACTCCTCCTGTTACACAAACTTACACCGTCCAAAAAGGAGATAGCCTATGGAAAATCGCCAATAATTTTGGAATTAGTATCAACGATCTAATTCAAGCTAATAATTTAACGGGTACTACTTTACAAATTGGTGATGTTCTAACTATTCCAACCGAAGAAGAACCAATTGAGGAAGAACCAGTTGAAGAGGAACCAACAACCGGTAATATCGAATATGTCGTTCAAAGTGGAGATAGCTTATATTCAATTGCCAAAAAATATGGAATTTCAGTAGATCAAATTAAAGCCCTTAATAATCTAACCAGTAACTTATTATTCATTGGTCAAAGATTGCAGATTCCAAAGACAGAAAATTATGAAACCTACTATGTTAAAAGCGGGGATAACTTATATGACCTTGCCAAAAAATTCAATACGACAGTCGATGAAATAAAACGCATTAATAATTTAACTAATAACAACTTAAAAATAGGTCAAGTTTTAATTATACCCAAGTAAAAAATGTGATTTTAAAAATCACATTTTTATTTACGTACTTTTTGCTAATTTAGCATTAGTTGTCTTAGTTTCCTTTTCACGAATATAAGTTATTTTAATCGTATCACCGACACTGTATTTATATAAAACATATTTTAACATTGCTGCATCAGTAATTTTTTCATCACCTAACTTGGTAATGACATCTCCTTTTTTAAGTCCAGCCTTTTCAGCACCACTTCCTGAGACAACATTGACGATGACGACACCTTCTTTAATGCTACTATCGACAATAATACCATTACGACTTAAGTATAATGTTTCACTGACATTAACTAGATTTATACCGAGCATTGGTCGCTCAATTTCCTGACCTTTTTCCAAGATTGCCACATGTGTCATTGCATATTCGATTGGTATTGCAAACCCCATTCCTTCGACAGAACTTTCGATTAATTTTAAGGAATTGACACCAATTACTTTACCCTCTGCATTTAATAATGGTCCTCCACTATTACCAGGATTTATAGCAGCATCGGTCTGTAGTACTTTCATCATATATTCTTCTTTAGTGCTGGAGATAGTAACCGTCACAAGACGATCTTTTCCCGATAAGGTACCCCTAGTAATTGTTCCACGATATTCGTAACCTAATGGTGATCCAACCGTAAAGACTGTATCGCCAAGTTTAGTACTTTCACTGCTCCCCACTTCAATAACTGCTAAAACTTCACTCTTGTTGATGCGAAGGACTGCTAAATCTAAATATTCATCTCCTCCTAAAACTGTCGCTTGAATCTCTTTATCCTCAGAAGTAATAAGTACGATTTTCGTATTTCCTTCAACGACATGCTGATTAGTTAAAAGATAACCATATTTATCATCTGTCTTATAGACAAAAGCTGTCCCCGTCGATTGAATGTTGTTATTTTTATAATTTTGAACCATCATGACCGCATCATAAACTTTTTCGACAGCTCCACTAATAGAATTCTCAGTTTGAACAACGGTATTAGTACAAGATCTTTTACAAACAACTTCTCCACCACTAACGGCATAAGCATCTGGTAACTTATATTCGATGAAAAAATATGAACCGATACCACCTAAGATGAAAGCCACTGCCAGCAAAAGGGTATTTAATAATTTTTCACGCATTATTCAGCACCTTCTTTCCTATTTTACTAATTTCTTCCCAGTTAGGAGGAAATCCCATTCGATCTAATACTTTGTTTATTGGGATCGTTTTTAAATTGTAACCCAGGTTATCAAGAGCTCTTTTAATTTCGATAACCAAATTCGTTAATTCATTTGTTGAAAGCAATTGCTTTAACATCATGACAACAGCAAACAAATCGTTTTTTCCATAGATATATTCACCATCTCTTCGAAGTATATTTAATTCCTGATGATAAATATTATCGGCAATTATCCGCTGAGTTTTATTTTCAAAAATAATATCCTCATGAGCACAAATATTTCGATAATTTGATAAAAGTGATAGATATAAAGCAAACTCATCAACATCAATACTATAAATACCAGCGATTGCTTCCTGATCTTCTCTTTTTAATATGGTATAAGTCTCACCAACTATACCAAAAGATAATACTTTTACTAATACCCAAAAAGGAATATAACCATAATTGATCAAGTAGTGACGAGTCGCCGCATGCTGATTGGCATTGATTCTTATTTGTCTTTGCATTTTTCTCACCAAATCATTAACTTGTCTTGATTTAGAACGTTCATTGGTAAAAGTTCTCTTATTTAAATAATCTTTTTCTCGATAACCATATTTTTTTGATAATTGATAAGCCATAATTGACTTGATATTATTTTCAATTACTGACAAATATTTAAACATAATATAACGAAATTCACGATCAAATAAAAATAAACTGTATAATTCCTCAAAAGTAGTACCTTCAATAAATTTCTTATCAATACTAGATTTTAAAAATAAATGTCGGTAACCATTTAAAAAGAAATAATTTTCTCTCAATAATACTTCTTTAGTATATTCAGGATTTTCAATCGTCAAGCCTTTTTCCCTTAAAATTTCTATTTGTTCGTCTAAGGTCTTAAATTCTTTTGTTTTCATCTAACCACCTAGTATAAATTATATCATATTTTTCAACTTTGTCCATGAACTTTTTGTGAAATTAAAGCAATAAGTTTATGAAACACTCGTAAAGTATTTAACAACACTATCGGTGATACTAGTAGCAATCTTTTTTTGATAAGATGATTGTTGAAGTAAATATCTTTCATTAGGATTAGATAAGAATCCACATTCGATTAATACTCCTAGTATTCTTGTACTTCGGTACATATATAAATTAGTTTTAACTAATTTTCTTTTACTTTTCAAATCATTTTTAAAGCCATCCATAATTACTTGACCAAGAATCCTGTTTTGGGGATTAATTCCATTATAGAGTACTTCAGCTCCTCGATAACCAGAACTTCGATACCAATTTATATGGATAGAAAGATAAAGCTCAGCCTTAGCATTTTCCATCATTTTAATACGACGATACAAGTCCCCTCGTTTTTTACGAGCATCCCATTTACTGGATAAATCTATATCTGTTTCACGAGTCATATAGACAATGGCCCCTTTATTCATAAGTTCATCGCGAAGAATAAGCCCAATTTGCAAATTTAAGTTTTTTTCGTAAATATTTCTATAATAGGTACCCGGATCTCTTCCACCATGTCCTGGGTCAACAAAAATAACTTTACCGGAAAGTGGTAATTCCATCATGACAGCATTGACTTTATTGAAGGCTATTAATAAGAATAAAAGAGCCATTATTAACAATATATACTTCGAATATTTCTTCATAAATTCACCTATTAAAGTATAAGAAAAAAAAGATGTAATAGAACTATTCATCTTTAGTAAAGTACATCATCAAATTTTAGATTGATTCTCTGATCTGTAAATTTATTAATTTATATTTTAGGTTTATGCTCGTCTTGATTTGTGAAACTATCTACTGCAAAGGGACCTTCCATATGTAATTTCGTATTCTGCCTATCTAAAATAATAGAAGCCATTTTTGATTCTCTGATCAATCCTTCAAAAGTTGCTTTTTTATCAGCATCCTGAGATTTAGCCATAAACCAATTATGTAGTTTAAGTTGAGTTTTAATACTAGCGTAAGTAGGGTAAATGGGATGAAGCGATGTTGAAATTGGATTACTCATATGATCAACTTCTATTAAAAATTTAATTATCTCATCTCTTTTAGCAAATCCTTCCAAATAATGAATTAATTCTGGCAGATCATGATTGAAATATAACTTTTCCATATCTTTGGGATCATCAAAGAACAATTCTAATAGGCGAGCAATTTTGACCTTTCTTGTATAAGCACGCACTTCTCCTTCATTGTAAATTTTCGAAGCTAATAATTCTGTATATCCCTCATTTATTCCTCTACCAATAGAAAACTCGCTACTTCTTTGCATAAAACCCGAAAATATCAATTTTCTTTTCTCATCATAACTAGAAGAAGCTAAATGTAAAAATTCGTGACCTAAAGATTTAGGCGAAAAATAAGTAATAGTATTATCTCGAGGCACATAGTAAGCACTCATATTTATACCTAGAAATATTATATAAGGGAACTTTTTATCAACCTTAGCCGTTTGCAAATTATTATAAATTGTTTTTAAATTATCGGGATCAGTATAATTCTTAAGTTTTTCTAAATAAGGCCTTAAAATTGAGACTTTTTCCTTATCGATGGCAGCAACTTGTTGATTTTGACGGAGTTCATTTAAAAATTCTGAATTATTAATTACAAATTGATTATATTTTGAAACTTTTTGAAGATGAACCTTATTTTCCCAAAGTGATAATAAATCACCAAAATTACTATAAGCAAATATTAAAACATATAATTTCGGATCAGAAAGAAGCTTTAAAAAGCTTTCCATTAGAGGGTCCATAAAATCAACTCCTGAGAATATTATATCATCCTTAGGAGTGTAATTTCAATAAACACTAATTTTCTTCTATTTTACTAAATTGTGAATTGTAAATACTGGCAT
>CAZBQC010000001.1:0-74073 GCA_964494015.1 uncultured Muribaculaceae bacterium | reverse complement strand
CCTTGATACATATTACTAAATAAAGTTAAAATATCAATCTTCATTAAAACATCCCCTTAATAGAATTAATATATACTTTTTTATTTTCCAAATCAACATTTTTAATGAATTCTTTTTCAAAAGGTAAATATTTATTGCCATTGATGACTAAAATCTTCTTATTTTTGGCTAAATAACGGACGGAAGTGATATTGCCAATTACCTTTTGATTATGATCGACAACCTCCATATCAATTAAATCAGATTCTAAATAATCGCCTTGATCTAAATCTAATTCCGATCTAATGACATAGACTGATTCACTAACAAATTTTAATACTTCATTGATATTGCTATAATCTTTCAAGAGTACTAAATCATAATCTTTGTGAGTACGATAACCATCGATAATAAATTTTTCATGATCTTTACCAATATATAATGGTTTCCCAATCATAAAGACTTTATCTTTATACCAAAATGGGGATCTCAATTTTATTTCACCTTTGATACCATGAGTACCAGCAACATAACCAAGATATAAATATTCTGTTTTCATTGTTCACCTATCTAACTCATACAAGAGAATACTAGTTGCCACCGCGACATTCAAACTCTCAGCCTGATTGGACATTTTGATATGCAAATACTCATCACATAACTGATAGATCTCAGGACTGATCCCTTGCCCTTCATTACCAATAACTAGTGCTAAATGTTTTTTTTCGTCTTGTGAAAGAACCGAGACATCCAAACCTTTTTTTACATCTGTACCATAAATAGTATACTTTTCTTTTTTTAATGCTTCGATGACTTTAACTAAATCATCATTGATGATATTAATATAAAAATTTATTCCTTGCGTAGCTCTTAAAACTTTGGAATTATATAAATCTACGGTTTTGTTCCCCAAAACAATCGTCGAGACATTAAAAGCGACGGCACTTCGAATAATCGTCCCTAAATTACCAGGATCCTGAATACCATCCAACAAGAGAATCCTTTCTCCTAAAGTAGTTTTAGTTTGTGGTATTCTGCAAATCGCGATCATGGAAAGAGGTGTATCCAGTGAAGATAGCTTTTTCATAACTTCTTTTTTAACATAAATGATCTCGATATCTAAAGAAAAAGTTTCTCCTTCTTCTAAAATAAGTTCTTTGATTAAATTTTTTCGATAAGCCTCACGAATTAAATGTTCTCCTTCAACCATAAATAGACCACTCTCATCGCGATACTTCTTTTCTTTCAACTTAACATAACTCTTAATTTTTTCATTTGTAACACTAGTAATAATCATCGGAACACCACCTAACTTAATTATACTATAGATTGATCTAATTTGATAATAAAAATGACTTTTTAAGTCATTTAATGAGCATTGCGTCTCCAAATGAAAAGAAACGATAATTATTTTTGATAGCTTCCTGATAGGCATTAAGGATTTTTGCTTTATCAGAGAAGGCACTTACCAGCATCAATAACGTCGACTTTGGCAAATGAAAATTAGTAACCAAGGCATCGACCGCTAAAAATTTATAACCGGGATAGATAAAAATATCTGTTTCACCAGAACAACCTATAAACCGATGATGTTTACCCATAATCGTTTCTAAGGTTCGAACCGAAGTTGTACCAACGGCAATAATTCGCTGACCGTTTTGCTTAGTCAGATTTAAAAGTTTAGCTGTCGCCTCGTCCATACTGTAATATTCACTGTGCATCTTATGTTCTAAAAGATTGTCGGTCATTACCGGACGAAAGGTTCCTAAGCCGACATGAAGAGTGATATAAGCTACATTAATGCCCTTTTCTCTAATCCTATCTAATAATTCTTCTGTAAAATGAAGCCCGGCTGTCGGTGCTGCGGCACTGCCAATGTTCTTGGCATAGACTGTCTGATAACGGTTTTGATCAATTAATTTTTCATGAATATAAGGAGGCAGTGGCATCGTACCTAGTTTTTCTAATAATTCATACAAGATACCACGATAAATTAATTTAAAATGTCTAATTCCCTCATCTAAAATATTGATACATTCCATCTTAAGTAAATCATTGCCAAAAGTGACAACTGTTCCTAGTTCGATCCTTCGAGCTGGTTTAACGACAGTTTCCCAAATGTCATCACCTAAATCTTTTAATAACAGGACTTCAATGACTGCTTTCGTCGTAACTTTTTCACCAATTAATCGAGCTGGAATAACTTTGGTATCGTTTAATACCAAAGTATCACCACTATTTAAATAATCAAGAATATCTCCAAAAATTCGATGTTCAAGACGACCAGTCTTTTTGTCCAAAACTAGTAGTTTCGATTTATCTCTTTCTTTAATAGGAGTCTGGGCAATTAAATGTTCTGGTAAATCGTAGTTAAAATCATCTGTCTTCATATCTTACTCCTATCTAACTTAATTAACGGTGAGATCCTTGCACATATTCAGAATTATCTAATCCGTTTTCCATCGCTGGTACTCCGACATTAAGATTGTCAAAATTATACTGTGGCGTAACTTCTATTTCACTTGACCCACTCATTTTAATACTCGCTGGTAAGGTTAATTGAACTTTTGGACCTCTTTTGACAGCTCCTTTTTGAGCTTCTAGTTGGCCCATCTCGGAATGAACCTGACTAATATTTCGGTCATAATTTACCACCATATTATTTTCATGATTCGATAATTTAGTTAATCCATAGACACCAATACTTCCGATTGTGGCTGTTCCAAGCAAATAAACTAATGGATAGCCAGCAAATGATAAACCAAATAAACCAGTAACCGCCAAGGCTCCTAATGCCCATTTTAAAACAGTCATTACATCGCTCAATAACTGATGCGATCCTTTTTTCTTTTCATAATTCACTCTTTGATTTTGCAAATTTTTCATATCTTTATTTAACTCCATATATCCTCCTAAAATAAACTTCCTTGATTAGATATTCCTAAATGTCGATAAGCTTTATCGGTCACGACCCGACCACGTGAGGTTCTCTTTAAAAAACCAATTTGTAATAGATATGGTTCGTAAACATCGAGAATAGTCGTCACTTCTTCGCCTATCGAACTGGCAATTGATTCGATACCAACTGGTCCTCCATTAAATTTTTCAATGATAGCTTTTAGCAATTGATGATCGGTTTCATCCAGCCCTAAATCATCAACTTTTAATCGATCAAGAGCCAAATTAGTAATACTAAGATCGATATGACTCCTGCCATCAACTATAGCAAAATCCCGCACTCTTTTAAACAGGCGATTGGCCACTCTTGGCGTACCCCTACTCCTTTTAGCAAGTAACAGCGAAGCATCATCGTCAATTGCCATCTCCAAGACCTTGGAAGTTCTTTTGACAATATCATTTAATTCATCGATCGTATAATACTTTAATTTTGAGACAATTCCAAACCGGTCTCTTAACGGACTAGATAAATCACCAGCTCGAGTAGTCGCTCCTACTAATGTGAAAGGTGGCAAATTTATTTTGATGCTTCGACTGCTCCCTTCACTGCCGACAATAATATCTAAAGTAAAGTCTTCCATCGCCGGATAGAGAATTTCTTCAATGAATCTCGGCAAGCGATGAATCTCGTCGATAAATAGGACATCTCCTGGTTCAAGTGAAGAAAGAATAGCTGCCAAGTCTCCAGGTTTCTCAATCGCTGGTCCACTAGCTGTTCGAATATTGCTATTTAACTCATTGGCAATAATATAGGCTAAAGTTGTTTTACCCAATCCCGGTGGGCCATAAAGAAGAACATGGTCGAGAGGTTCATTTCGCATCTTAGCAGCTTCGACAAAGACTCGAATATTTTCCTTGACATCACTTTGACCAATATATTCATTTAAGCGATTAGGACGAATATTCTGTTCGTATCCTACGTCTTCACTACTGTTCATATGACCTCCTATCTAAGCATCAATTTTAGTGCTTCCTTTATTTGCTCCTCAAGTGATAAATCTTTATTGATTCGTGGCATAATATTTTTGATATCTTTATCATTGTATCCAAGTCCCTTTAAAACATCATACAATTCATCAGTATAATCATTGTTACTTAGCGTAGCATTGACAACCAATTTTCCTTTTAAATCTAAAATTATCTGTTTAGCTAACTTATCCCCTATTTTAGGAAACTTCTTCAAATATAAGACATTTTCACGATTAATTGCATCGGCAATGCCATTGATTGAGGAACTAGCAACAATCGGTAGAGCCATCTTGGGTCCAAGTCCTTTTACCGAAAGAAGTTTCAAAAACAAATCTTTTTCTTCATACGTTTTAAAACCATATAAACTGCTTTCATCTTCTCGAAGATGATGATAGATATATACCAGATAAGAATCTCCTTCGTTAAACGAATAAGGGTTTGGAGTATGAATTAAATATCCTACCCCGTTATTATCTAAAGTTATCATATTAGTATTTATTTCTGTAACCTTCCCAATTATATAGTTGTACATTTTATTACCTCTATCATCATTATACATAAAAATCGACAATATTTCCACTTTTTTTATTTTAATGTTTTATATTTTCCAAATAAGTCGTAACGAGAATCTTTTTTCGTCAAAACTTTATTCAGTATTTGCTCATCACTAGCTAAAAAAATTAAGGTTGATCCACTTCCTGACATGATTATTTTATCAATTCCAGACATAAACAACTCTTGTTTAATAGCTTCCAACTTAGGAAGAAGAATATTAGCTGAATACTCCAAAGAGTTTCCTAACAGATTAAACCAATTCTTTTGATCATTAATATTTTGAATTATCTGATCGATATTAGGATGATTACATTCATTTAGATTTAGTTTTTGGAATGCTTCCTTGGTAGATATCCCCTCTAACGGTTTAATCAAAAGTAAAGTAATTGGCTCTATCTCAAGAGGAGAAATTAGATTGCCAATCCCTCTAACTCGAGCTGGCTGACCATATAAAAAGAAGGGAACATCAGCGCCCAACTGTTGTCCAATTTCAGACATTTCCTCTAATTGAAGTCCAAGATTACAAAGTTTATTTAAGATCTTGATGGTAGTGGCAGCATTGGAACTGCCTCCTCCCAAACCAGCTGAAAGAGGAATTCTTTTCGTTATTTGAATATCAAAATTGAAAACTAAATCATATTTTCTTCGCATTAGCTCGATGGTTTTAACAATTAAATTATTCTTGACAACTACATCATTAAAACTTCTCCCATTAAGCAAATCATCAGGGGCAAAATTAATTTCTATTTCATCGTAAAGAGAAATAGGTAGCATGATCATATCTAATTCATGATAGCCATTAGGTAGCTTTCTGATTACATTAATAGCTAAATTTACTTTAGCAAAAGACTTTTCCTTCATTTATAAACTCCTTGTTTTAAGTATAACAAAAACGTATAATCTAAGGCAAACTATACGTTTTTGATAATTACTTACTCGCTCTGATAGTCACATTTACTGCATTTAAGATGATGATCTTTTTTGACTAAGACGCTTTGACATTTTGGACAAAACTCGTTAGTCGGTTCATCCCAAGTGGCAAATGTACACTTTGGATAGTTATTGCAACCATAAAAGATTTTACCTTTGCGGGTGGTTTTTTCGATGACTTTACCATCACATAATGGACAATCCATAATATACTTTATCTCTTTAGCTTCCTTTTTGACATATTTGCAAGTTGGATAATTACTGCAAGCTACAAATTCACCATATTTACCTTTACGAACAACTAAAGGACTGCCACAATTTGGACAATTCTCTCCCGTTTCAGTGGGAGCCGGTTTTTCCATTTCTTTAAAAGCTGAATTTAAAGTCGGTTCAAAGATAGTATAGAAATCTTTTAAAACTCTAATGTTATCGATCTTGCCATCAGCAATCTTATCTAGATCATTTTCCATATCGGCGGTATATTTAACGTTGATAATATTACTGAAAAACTCTTGCAGTTTGTCAGTCAATTCAATCCCTATTTCAGTTGGAATAAATTTCTTGTCTTCAGTTATGACATAATCACGTTCACGAATGATATCCATGATTTTTGCATAAGTCGAAGGACGTCCAATTCCTAACTCTTCTAATTCTTTAATGAGTTTGGCTTCCGTATATCTAACAGGTGGCTTGGTAAAATGCTGCTCATAAAAGATATCATTAGAATTTAATATCTTATTAACTTCCAAGTCAGGCAGTATTCTATCTTCACTGTCCTCATAATCACTATAGACTTTTAAATAACCATCGAAGATTAGAATCTGGCCAGTAGCCTTAAACTGATAATTGTTATTATCTAAAATAATGGTCGTATTGTCAGTTTTAGCGTCAGCCATTAAACTGGCTAAAGATCTCGTATAAATAAGTTTATATAATTTGTATTCATCAGGCGATAAATAGCCTTTTATCTCATCTGGCTCCCTTAAAATGGAAGTTGGTCGAACAGCTTCATGAGCATCCTGAACATTCTCAGTATTTTTAGCCTTTTTAACATAGCCAACATAATTCTTACCGTAATGTTTATCGATGTAATTCATCGTTTGACCGATAAACTCATCACTTAATCTAATCGAATCAGTACGCATATAGGTAATAAGTCCGACGGTTTCATTTTCTAAAGTGATACCTTCATAAAGTTTTTGGGCAATAGTCATCGTTTTCTTAGCTGAAAATCCTAACTTTTGGGAAGCATCGATCTGCAAAGTACTGGTCGTAAACGGATACTTAGCATTTTTTTTCTTCGTCTTCTTTTCGATACTGATAATCTTAAATTGTTTACTTAATTTTTCTAGAATAGCTTCAGCTGTTTTTAAATCTTTTATTTCCAAATCTTGATGATTATAATTAAATAAATCAGCTTCAAAATCATCAAAGACACCGGTAATTGTATAATATTCTTCACTGACAAAAGCTTGGATTTCACGTTCACGGTCGACAATTAACTTTAAAGCAACACTCTGAACACGACCAGCACTTTTGGCACTCGTCTTCGACTGGATCAATTTACTTAAGCGAAAGCCAATGATTCTGTCCAATATCCTTCTTGTTTCCTGACTTTTAACTAAGTGATCATCGATTTTTCCTGGCTGATTAAAAGCCTCGATAACCTTATCCTTGGTTATTTCATGAAACAGTATTCGAGCATAATTATTTTCTTTTAAATTAAGAGTATCCTTTAAATGCCAACTGATAGCCTCCCCTTCTCGATCGGGGTCAGTCGCCAAATAAACTTTATCACTCTCTTTAACCGCTTTCTTTAAGTTACTGATTACTTTTTTCTTCCCTGTAATTGGAATATAGCTAGGTTTAAAATCATTGTCGATATCGACTCCTAGACCATACTTGCCAGTTGTTGCCAAATCACGGATATGACCGACACTTGAAACAACCTTATAATTTTTACCTAAATACTTTTCAATCGTTTTACTTTTATGTGGAGATTCGACGATTACTAAATTCATGAATTACACCTCACTCTTATAACTTATACTAATAATTATTTATTTTGTCAACTCTTCTTATATATTATTACACAAATCTTTAAAAATCCGTAAAAAAAAGAAAAAATATGAAAAATCATATTTTTAAGAGCGACCTCCGCCTCCGCCGAAGCCACCCGAGAATCCACCACCTGAGAACCCGCCACCAAAACCTCCACCTGACGATGATTGGCTTCTAGCAATCGAAGCACGACTTGAGGAAACAGCAGTTGTCACGGCATTACTGACACTACTTGAAATCGTCGAATTTAAAATACTGCTCGTAATGTAGTAATTCATCAAAGTCGGATTATTGACAGTAGTTGACATCTCTTGAAGCTTAATCTTCATGCTTTTTTCTAATTGTCTAGCACAACCTAACACCGTAGCATAGACTAAATACTTTTCCCATAGAGCTATCTCTGGCAATTCTTTATCACTAAAATGTCCAAAATCTAATAAAAATCTCTTAAAGGCATTCCATATATTATAGTCTTCTACTCCTTTGACAGTTCTTTTCTTAAACGCAATTAAATAGATGGAGCTAAAGATTAATAAAGGCAACAACAAGAATAGAAAAACACTATAAATACTAATATTAGCCTCTGAAAACATCCCGAGATTAACATTTAAAATAAAGATTGAAACACCACTTAAAAATACCAGTATAAAGCTTAAAACTTTAAAGCCAAGATGTGATTCAAAAAGACCAGCTTTCGTACCGTTTCCTTTAGCCAAACTTAACCATCTATTGTAACTGTTCATAAAAGTTTGGGCATTGGTATAATTTTTACTATACTTTTCTATTTCTTTTAGAGTGACTCCTTCATTAGCACCAATCTTTTCAAACAATAATTCAATGATAATACTATCTAACTCATTTAGATTTTCTTTATTAACCAAAATCAAACGATAATTATTTTTATCAGCAGGTGTTCCCTCAACTTTAATTTTCTTTCGCTCAATCAAAGATAAAATATTAGCTTTAAATCCTAAAACTGACACATTCTTCTTCATTAAATATTCGACTAACTCTGGAGGATAATCAAGAGGTATTTCACGATAGTAATCATATTTATAATTTGGTGTTCTCTCTTTATCATATTTAATGTATGTATAGATAAGAAAGGCTATCACACCTAAATACCAAATAATAGTTGATCCTTTAACAAAACCAATCAGAAGTTTAGCTTCTGCTCTTTGCTGATTAGCCTCGTCAGCTCTTTCTTCTTCAATTTCTAATATATAATGAGTGGCCTCGACATTACTTTTTTTAGTACTATTAGGTACTAAATTCTTATCAAAAATTACTCGGACATCGACAGGATTGTAAGCTCCAATAAAATCCGACTTCAAATAAATTGTCTTTTCATCTAGTTTCTCGACACTGCTGTTAAGAGGTCCGTGAGCCCAAAACCTCATCGTCGAACCATCGCTAGGTAAATGGACCTTAACCTGAAAATCAGTAATGTTTTCTGTGTAATCACTGCCTAAAATCGGATAATAAAATTCAGCAACATCGTTATGAATAACAACCGCATTAAGAACCTTATATTCGACATAGAAAGCTCTTCGATAATCACTAGAACAGGCAATTTTTAAACTGATACCGTCAGTTATCTCGGTGAATACATACTTGCCACAGTCCCCATTATTAACATAAGAGGACTTGGTATAGTACTGATTTACCTGATCGATATAATCAAAACTAAAATCATCGTCGACTAACACATCTCCAACTTTAATATCGGTAATACCAGCATTGTTATAGATATCACTCTCATAAAAATCTTCTTTAACTCCTGTGAAGTGTCGTAAGTTAGCATCACGATACTTAATTGTTAATTCACGATTATTATAAGTTCCCTCTAAAATAGCCAGTTCTCTAACCAATAAGGATCCATCCTGATTGATTTTAATATCAAAATAATATTTATCAGTAGTATAAACAGCACCAACCTTAAAAGGAATAATAAAGATAAATAAAACTAATAAATAAAATAATTTTTTCATATTAATATCTTCTCCTTAAAAAAACTTGCTTAAAGCAAGTTTATTCTAAAACGCAACTTTTGGTGCTTCTTTTTCAGCATCGCTAACTTCAAAAAATTTTGCTTTCTTAAATCCAGCTATACTAGCCACAATATTACTTGGCACCACTTCTAATTTGTTGTTATATTTAAGGACTGTATCATTATAGAACTGTCTTGTAATACTTATCTTATCCTCAGTTTCTTTTAAGTCAGTCTGAAGGCTTAAAAAGTTTTGATTGGCTTTTAAGTCAGGATAACTTTCTGATAAAGCAAATAGCTTACTAATCGCACCAGTCAACTGATTGCTAGCATCGATTTTATCTTCTGGTGTCTTGGCACTAACATAACTGTTTCGAGCTTGAATAACAGACTCTAAAGTTCCACTTTCATGTTTAGCATAACCTTTAACAGTCTCAACTAAATTAGGAATTAAATCAGCTCTTCTCTTTAATTGAACATCGATCTGAGCCCACTGATCATCCTTTCTGTTTCTTAAAACAATTAACTTGTTATAAGTTGTTAAAAACCACAATACAAGTAATAAAACAATAACAACTGGTATAATCCACCACATAAACTAGTTCCTCCTTTTCTACTATTAATTATACTATATTTTAGAGAAAAATACTAGTATATTTTTTGAATATCTATCAATAATATTATTGAAAGGACTAGATATGGATAAAAGTATTAGGGAATATATAATTAATAATTTCAAAAATGATGACGATGAAACTATTAAAAAAGCTATTAATGCCAGTATTAGTGAGCAAGATGAAGTCACTCTTCCTGGCATGGGAGTTTTCTTTGAAATTATTTGGACGGATGGAGACGAAAACTTTAAAAAAACGATCTTGGAAATACTAAAAAATAGATTTCACCAAAAGTGAAATCTATTTCTTTTCGATCTTTAAACTATCTCGCCAATACTTAAAAAATGTATACATTACAAAGGGAATTAGTGAATAATAGAAAGAAAAATCAGTAAATAGCGAATAAGCTGCTAAAAAGACTGTTAGAAGAGCTAAAAAGATAATTACATAGCGAAGTATTTTTCGCTTTTTTAAGTTTTTTACTAGCTGATCATTGTCAAGATTAATTACTTTTCTCATTACTTATCAACGTCCCTACTTTCTCTTGATTTAAGATTCTTAAAAGATTATCTTTGTCCTTAAAATTGATGACGGCAATACTGATATTGTTTTCCATACACTCTTTAATAGCTGATAAATCCATAATCTTCAGACCTTTGTCGAGTACCTCTTTAAAGGATATCTGGTCATATTTTTGGGCATCCTTATCGACACTTGGATCACGATCATAAACTCCATCGACATTAGTTAATTTTACAATCAAATCGCACTTGGTAACCACCGCTTCGTGAGATGCCGCTGAATCAGTTGAATAACCAGATTTACCGATTCCACCACCAAAGATAACGACATTCTTCAAATCTAAGGCTGACACCAATTCTTGGCTTTTATATTGTGGTAACAACTCGTTAAAATTAAATGGTGTTGAAACGATTGCCTTGATACCTACCTGACGAAAACCATCTTTTAAAGCTAACGCATTGATAATGGTACCCAGCATCCCAATCGTATCAGAAGTGACCTTTTCAATTTCTAAATTATCCCGACCTCGCCAATAATTGCCACCACCGACGACGATAACTATCTCATAACCCTTTTCGATCAAAAACTTAACATAATTGCAAACTTCTAAAACTAAAGCAAAATCTAAGCCTTCTTTCTCTTTTCCAAGCGACTCGCCACTAAGTTTTAAAAGTACTCTCTTATACATATTTACCTCATATAAGATAATCTTATCATTGAAACAAATATTTTTCAATTAAAAACTACTATTACTAGTAGTTATTCATTAACATTCTTTACAACTGACTGAATAAATTTTGACAATTCCTTCCAAGTATTTACCTTTGATCTCTTCTTTAACTTCATCAGTTAAATATTCTTCTATATCCCCACTATTAGTCGACATATCGTTATTATGATAAAGAACTTTTCCATCTTTTACAAAGTAGAAATCTGGTACAAAGATTCTTTTTTGATCTTGCGAATCCTTGTATAAATAATCGCTAATCAAAGTAACAATATCTTGATATTCTTTCGTGTTTTGATTGCGCATTTCTTTAATATTCAGATAATATACCTTCTCGACATTTTTCTTGCTGGCTACCTCATAAAACATCTTGATAGCTGCTTGACACCATGGGCATTCAGGAAAACCAAAATAAATTATTCCCGTTCCCTTTTTTAAAATATCGATTACTTCGTCTGCTGTTGCATAGACAAACATATTATTTTTACTGATATTATACTCTTCACTAAAACTAATACTATCTTTCTTTAATTTAGTAATCGTACATCCACTTCCAACCAAAACCACGATTAATAATAATATCAAATACTTCTTCATAATTTTAATTCCTAATCTGTTTCATGACCTCTTCGGCAAAATCTTCACATCTTTTTTCAAGTCCTTCTCCAACTTCGAAACGAATCATTTGCTTGACGGCACTTTGATGATTTTGAACATAGACTCCTACTTGAAGATCATCATTTTTAACAAATAATTGTTCAAGTAGGCAGACTTCTTGATAAAATTTATTGATGCGACCAGTAATCATCTTTTCAGCTATTTCTGGAGATTTCCCTTCGTTGATCGCTTGTTCCTTGATAATTGCTTTTTCTTTTTCTAAAGTCTCACTACTTATTTCATTACGACTAATATAACTTGGTTTCATCGCTGCAATATGCATAGCAACATCCTTGGCTACTTCTTGATCATTGCCATCTAAAAGAACCAAGACTCCAATTTTACCACCCATATGTAAATAAGTTCCAAACACTTGATTTTCTTCTTTCACTAATTTTGCAAAACGTCTTAAAGATAATTTTTCTCCAATTTTAGAAATGTAACTAATAATTGTATCTTTGACTGTTCCGTCAGTTGTTTTTAAATTAAAAACACTCTCTAAATCAGTAACGTCATTATTTAAAATTTGAGTAGCAAGAAACTGACATAAATTTTGAAATTCTATATTCCTAGCTACAAAATCAGTTTCTGAATTAACTTCGACGATGACAGCAGTATTTCCAACAACCTGAATATTGCAAAGTCCTTCAGCCGCAATCCTCGCCTCTTTTTTAGCCGCACTGCTAATTCCTTTTTCACGTAACCAATCAATAGCTTTTTCCATATCATTATTAGTAGCTTCTAAGGCTTTTTTGCAGTCTGAAAATCCAGCACCCGTTTTTTCCCTCAAAGCTTTAATATCATTTGCACTTGTCATGTCTCTCTCCTATTTTAATTCTTTAATTAATTCATCTTTTTTTAACTTAGAATAACCTTTAATACCCTTTTCTTTAGCAAGAGCCTTTAATTCAGTAATATTCATCTTAGAAAGGTTCTTAAGAGATATTTCTGGTTCTTTCTTCGCTACTTCTTTTTTAACTCTGGTCTTTTTAGGAGCTACTGGTACTTCCTCGTTAACGATAACCTCTTCTTTAATTTCTTCTTTAATTTCTTCTTTAATTTCTTCTTTAATTTCTTCTTTTACTTCTTCTTTGGTTATCACTTCTTCAACTAAAACAGACTCTTCTTTACTTTCATGAACCTTAGTTTTTTTAGCACCTTTTTCATCTTCAACTACATAATCGATGACTTCGTTGCCATTGACACTAGCAATGGCATTAGTTAAGCCACCTAACACTAGTTTGACTGACCTGACAGCATCATCATTACCAGGAATGACATAATCGACTAAATCCGGGTCGCCATTAGTATCGACCAGTCCAACGACGGGAATATGTAACTTTTTAGCTTCATGAATGGCATTTAATTCCTTTTGTGGATCGACAATAATCATTGCTTGAGGAAGTTTTTCCATGTCTCTAATTCCTCTTAAATAACGATTAAGCTTCTGATATTCTTTATTTAATAAAGATACTTCTTTTTTAGGTAGAATTTCAAAAATACCATCCTTTTCCATCTTTTCGATTTCTTCAAGTCTTCTAACTCGGCTTCTAATGGTCTTGAAATTAGTTAGAGTTCCTCCTAACCATCTTTCACTGACAAAATACATCTTTGTACGGTTAGCACATTCTTCGACCGCTTCTTTAGCTTGCTTTTTAGTTCCAACAAAGATAACCTTGCCACCATTCTTAGTAATTTCTTCTAACTTAGTATAAGCTTCTTCTAGCTTTTTAACCGTCTTTTGTAAATCGATAATATAAATATCATCACGTGATGAAAAGATATACTCCTTCATCTTTGGATTCCATCTTTTCTTTTGGTGTCCAAAATGAACACCTGCTTCTAATAAATAACTCATTGAAATAACAGTCATATTTCTTCTCCTTTTCGTTTAATCTTCTATTAATTTCTAATAAACACCACTTGAGAACTCAAGCACTAGGCATTTAAATCCATTAATATGTTTATTTTTGAAGACTTTCTATCAATTTATTTTTCTTCATGGTTGAAAAGCCTTCGACTTTAGCCTTTTTAGCTAATTCTTTTAATTCAGCTACCGTCAATTTACGATAGTCGATACTTTCTTTCTCTTTGGTAACTTTCGTTTTGATCGTTACTTTCTTTTCAATTTTAACTGGTTTTTCGACTTTAACTTCTTCTTTAACTACCTGATCCGTTTTTTGTTTTTCAACTTCTTTTTTAACTTTTCCGGCTTTACCATCTTTTGCTACCTTCACTAATTCACTGAAAGCTTTAGGATCGTTAATTGCAATCTCACTCAACATCTTTCTGTTGACTTCGACAGAAGCCTTACTTAATCCTTCAATAAATCTCGAATAACTAATTCCGTTTTCACGACAGGCAGCATTAATTCTCGTAATCCATAATTTTCTAAATTCTCTTTTCTTTTGTCTACGATCACGAAAAGCATATTGGCCAGAATGCATCAATTGCTCTCTGGCGGTCTTAAATAATCTATGTTTGCTACCAAAATAACCACTAGCTGCCTTTAAAACCTTTTTACGACGTGCTTTGGTAACAACTCCGTTTTTTACTCTTGCCATCTCTTTTTCCTCCTCTATACGACGATTAAATTAAATTTTTTAATCTCTTCTGATCAGCTTGCGCTAATACTGAACCCTTTCTTTTTTTACGATTTACTTTCGCATTCTTTTTGCCAGTATTATGTCTTCCACCTGGCATACCGATACTAATCGTACCACCTTTTCTTACTTTTAAAACTTTTTTTACTCCTTTATGAGTCTTTAATTTAGGCATAATTCTCCTCCTTATTTACTTTTTTTTCGGTGAAATTAGCATTGACATGTTCTTACCATCTAACTTAGGATTTTCCACAACTTCAGCAATATCCATTAAGCGATTAGCAAAACGAATTAAGACTTCCTTCCCTAAATCGATGTGTGCCAACTGACGACCTTTAAACCTAATCGTTAACTTAATCTTGTCACCTTTTAATAAGTATTTTGTAACATTATTAATCTTGGTTTCAAAATCTCCAACATCGATATTAGGCGAAAGACGAAACTCTTTGGTTTCGACACTATTGACTCGTTGACGTCTTAAAGCTTCCTTCTCTTTTTTCGACTTTTCGTAACGATACTTGTTATAGTCCATAACTTTACAGACCGGTGGCGTACCGGTTGGATTAATCAACACTAAATCTAAATTGGCATAAGACGCCAAAGTTAGAGCATCGCCGATTGACTTGACACCTACTTGCTCTCCGTTCGGACCGATAACTAAGGCATGACTAACTTTGATCTGATCGTTAATTAGCAAATTACCTTTCGAAACAGCTATATAAAACACCTCCAAAATAATTAAAAAGTGGATATCTCTATCCACTTAAAAACCTATTAAATATTAAAATAATATTTTAAAACAAGCTTTTGACCCATTACTATTCATAATCGGGTGGATAAAAATCTCTTTCTTTTTAAATTTACATGATAATTATACACATATTATATGACAATGTCAACAAAAATATAATATTTGTTACATAGCAATGGTAAAAGGATTGCTAGGTGTGCCGTCGCCGTCAGTAATATAGACACCTGCTTTAAGATAGAATGTCGGTCTTGTAGCATAAGCAGTAGTAACAGCACCGGTAAATATGTTGGCATTAGTGGGTCCATAAAAGACAGTACTGCTTGAATCTGGAGTTAATAAACGGAAACTAGCAGCTTCTCCACTAATAGCAAGATGACTGGAAAACATTTCTCCTAACCTAATTAATCCGATTTTAGCAGTAGTTGATACAGTCGTCCTAGTACAAGTACTTGTTAAAGTTCCGGTTGTTACAGTGGCACAAATACTTAATTTATAACTTGCCTGCGAACCTACCGTTCCTGAATACCAAGTCCCTGTTTCAATCATATTTTGATAATCTGTGCTTAAGCTACCGTACCAGGTTGTATTTAAATACCCTCCCCAATAATTAGTTCCACCAGAAATAGAAGCTGAATATAAAGAACTACTGGCAGCAAAAGCCTTAGTTACAATTGTTCCTTCCGACTTAAGATAATCAACCTTGACGATCTTAGTTAGACTGCCTTCTACTTTCATAATTCGATAATCTTCACCAGCAAACTTGACATATTCTCCACTGTACCTCGTATTTAAACCATCGTTTAATAAATCAACCTCTTGATCATTATCTCCCTCTAAACGATAAGGACTAGTACTTGTCCCATTTCCACTCACAATGCATAAATCGGCTTTTAAATTGACGGCTGGACGAATTGAAAATCGATTAGATGCTGAATACGAAGAATATGCACCAGTAGTACTGACACTCCAGATACCATTTGAACTACCAGACTCCGGGCTTATTAGAAACCAGTAACAACCAAGATTTAAATAGCCATTGGCAGCGGTGGTATTAGTGTATGACTTTACATATTCATAGCCATTTAAGGACCCAACATTACCAGCTACCATTGTTGTAGTAGGTGGTTTATTACTATTCGTAACTGCGGTAGCATTCCACAGATAGTTAGTAACAATAAAGTTAGTCGGATTTCTTAATGTATCATAAAAATCTTCCTTAAACCATTGGTACATATAACTTCCATAATATACCAAGTCATACTGTGAACTGGAACGATAAAAACCTGACATTAAGTTCTGAGTTATTATTTTTACAGAAGTTACCACCCCGGAAGTTTTATTTAATGCCACAATTCTCCATAGTTTGCCACTATACCATAGATAATTATTTGGCTTATAATTTGTATCACTACTTGTTCCGACAATAAAAGTTTGATCAGTATCACCAGATGGGGTATATAAATTACTACTTAGATCTGAATTAATTTTATCTAGAATTGTTGATAGACCTTCAATAATAAATGGATTATCAGGTGTACCATCTCCACTAACTATTTTTACATTGGATTTTAAATACAAAGTCTGTCTGGTGGCATAAGAAGTAGTAACCGCAGAAGTAGCCGTTGTTGCCGTATTTTGGTTCAAAAAAACCGAACCACTCGTTGAGTATGGAGTCAGTAGTCGAAAATTAACTGCACTTCCAATATCACCAAGTTGACTTGAAAACATTTCTCCTAATCTAATAAGACCGACTTTGGCCGTGGTCGATAAGGTAGTCTTACCGCAAGTACTCGTTAAAGTTCCAACAGCCACTGTCTCGCAAATACTTTTTTTATAACTGGTATTTAAAGTAACCACCCCTGAATACCAAGTTCCTGTTTCAACCATGTTTTTATCACTTGTAGATAAACCATCATACCAAGTAGTATTTAAGTATCCTCCCCAATAACTAGTACCGCCAGAGATGGAAGAAGAATATAAATAATTACTGCCGGAAGCATAGGCTAATGATAAATTTTCACCTGATGATTTAAGATAATCAACTTTGACAATTTTAGTAAGATTTCCTTCTATTTTCATGATTCGATAATCCTCATTATTAAATCTGACATATTCCCCACTATACCTAGTGTTTAAATTATCGTTTAGTAAATCTTCTTCTTCATCGTTATCTCCTTCTAATCGATAGGGATTAGAACTCGTTCCGTTCCCTTTAACTACAAGCAGATTGGGTTTTAAGTTTATCGCTGGACGAATTGAAAATATATTGGAAAAAATATCACTACCAATATAACCATTAGAATCAACAAAATTGGCCCAGTCGGTTGTAGGGTGTGGATTTATCAACCACCAATTATAGCTAAGATTTAAATAGCCGTTAGCTGCGGTAGTATTTGTATAACTCTTGACGTACTCGTAAAGATTTAATGATCCGACATTACCAGCTACCATCGTCGTATTAAGAGGTTTACTAACACTTGAAGTTTGTGTGGCATTCCACAAGTAATTGGTCACAACAAAATTAGTTGGACTCCTTAAGGTATCATAAAAATCTTCATTCAACCATTGATACATATAACTATTTTCGTATATAGAACTTAGTCCACTGCCACCATTTTCAACCGTTCCATTTCTAAACGTAGCTGTCATTAAGTTTTGAGTAATTACTTTAATGGATGTCACTGCTCCATCTGTTTTATTTAAAGCTAGGATTCGCCACATTTTGCCACTGTACCATAAGTAATTATTCGGTTCATAGTTATCGTCGCTAGCTGTTCCGACAATAAAAGTCTGTTCAGTATCCTCTGCAGGAGTAAATAAGTTATTCTTTAAATTATATTGTACTAGTGAACTTAATTGATCGCTGTGAGAATTAATCAGTTCGATTCGACCATGATAATGCTTACCACTTACCTCACTACCAGCATTTTCATCGATCCAAATTCTAATTGAATAGGTTTTGTTTTGTGTACCTTGACCTGGAATCGTATCGTCAACAACAGTATAACTATTAGTCAAATAATTCGTCGATGATGAAGTACCATTATCGACATTTATTTTCAAAGTGTTATCTGGAAACTGTAACCCTGTATCATCATGGGTGCTACTGTTATAATAAAATTCATTTAATTTAACAACAAAATAAACATCATAAGAGCTCGAACTAGAAACCGTGAAAGTGTATGGAGCTTGTAGAAGCCCCTGTTGATCAGACACCGGTTGAGCATTTTCAAGGGCAATGGTATTGCTATTAGAAGAAAAAGTTATCGATAATTCACCAACTGTCGTTGTCAACAAATTATCGACTGATTTATTAGTTTGGTATTCTAAGATGGCATAACTGACTCCAATAACTAAACCTATCAACAACAAAACAGAAATAATTGATAGGATTATTCTTTTTTCTTTAATATTGGTAAGAAAGCGTTTAAACTTAAAAATTAAAACTTGTCTTTTTTTCAAAATAATCACACTCGCTATTATTTATTACACTTCATATTCTAACATAAAAGTATCATCTCTTCAATCAAAAAGAGCTAATTTTAGTATTTAATTATCTCTTTCGTAATTTTATCATTTAAGTTAGTAGTTCCTTGTTTAATAACCACTGTTGTTAGGTCCCCATCAGACACATAGCGAGTTGACTTTAAAGAATTAAAGACCATCTTAATATCAAATTCCTGACCATTATTGTCGTAAGCACGGCATCTCTTTAAGAATGTTTGATCAAAATTTTGATGATAAGGTGACAATTCTGGCTCCCACCCTACTCTTAAGGTTGAAAGCGTCTCATAAGTTTGACTGTTATAGTTTGCTTTTAAAATGTGGGAAAAATTACTATGGCTCTTGACATAAGGAGAACCAAACGGCAAGGCTACGATTTGGACATATTTATCAGGAATAATACTAGCTAATTTTTCATACATTTTGCCAACTATTTCCTCGGTCTTGCTAGCTGTAATCGTCTTGATGTCGGCATGATTAGTGGTATGATTACCAACATCATAACCGTTTTCGATCAACCATTTTAAAATATCTTCGTTATAAGTTTTCTGCTGAAATAGTTCATAATTTAAGAAGAAGGTCGCCGTTACATTAAAGTCTGGATATTTGTTTTTAAATTCCTCAAGGATTCCAACCGCACTATTGGGATCAATTTCTAAGCTTCCATCGGCATTTTTTCCTAACACCTTAAAGTTGTCTTCACGACCATCATCAAAAGTTAAAACCAGGGGACTTTTTCCTAATTCGGTCGTAATATTACCACCTACATAGTCGATTAATCTAATCATTCGATAATTGTTTTCATAATAAAACTCTAAATCGTTTTTAAAGGCGGTCACAGTTCGATTGTAACCATCCTTATCGACATTTCCCCCGACATATTTAGTCGTCGTTGTATTGACGATTCCGTGATACATCATAATTGGAATTTTACCTAATTCATTAACTTTGTTATCTTGATAGACACTAAGTGGTATCTTCCCCTTTGAAATAATGATCTCGATAGTATTTCCCTTTTTAGTACCCGAAACGACAATATTCTCTAAGATTACTTTATCGTAGACAAATTCCTTTTTGACAGTATAATCATGCTCCTTAGCGTAATCTTCTACTTCCTGCAGGCTTTTGCCAATGATAACAAACTCCTCTTCAACTGGTTCAGGTTCGGATAAAAATCGATCTTTGATCAGAAAAACTCCCAGGAAAAACGAACCTAAGATTACGATCAAACTAACGATTTTTTTTCTCTTTATTCGCCTCTTTTTCATATCTTTAAATCACCTACTATCACAAGTATACCATAAAATTAATAGGTATTTATAACAAATCTTTTCTTTTAACATAAACTATGGTAGGTGATAGTAAATGTTCAAAAGAAATAATGGCCACGGGATGTTTTGCTTTTGTAACAATTGTAAAAACAAAAGAAGAAGTAGTGTTTCCTACTCCTTTATCATCTTTGCTTTAATTATCATCATTGCTTATCAAGCCATTATAACTTTACTTTTTATTACGAGATTTAATACCTTCTTACTCTTGTTTCAAATGTTCCTGCTTTTCTTTCTGATCATTAAAATGATTTTCTAGATGATTATTTAGGTCCAAGACCTTATCTAAATAGATGAAATAGTTATTAAAATTAATCGTATCGGTATAGACATTACTACTGAGCTCTAATTTATCAGACAATAATAACTTGATTAACAACAATAGTTTTTCTTCCTTTAAAAGAGGGAACTTACTTTCATAATAGTTAAGTAACGTAATAAAATCAATATTACGATAATTATTTTTAAATAAGACATATAGATCGATAATGGGTAAATCCTGTCTAGCATTATCCCAGCTGACCAAGTATTCTTTATTGCTTCTAATTAAATGAGATACATCTAGATTATTATGGACCAACACTAGGCGTTCTTTTTTTTTATCAGAAACGATCTTATACCATTTTTCAAGATATTCCTTAGTTAAATATAAGGCATAGTAGATTTTGGAAATATTTCTAGCTAATAGATAAATAGCTGGCGACATATAGATAACTGAATCGATCACATCATTCAAACTATAGTAATAATTACTTAATTCTTCCTGCTTTTTTAAGGACTCTTCATAAGTAGTTTTAATTCTATTTAAATCAGTTTCTCGATAAAAAAGAGTTTTGTTATGGAGAATACTGACTAAATATATTAAATCAATTGATTTTTGCTCACTTGGATAGTCGACTCCATCAATATATTCAGTTATTTCATAATCCTCGCCACTATCACTAATAATTCTAGGAAAATAATCAAAATTTCGTGATAATAAATAATTATAGGTATCGAGATTACATTTTGCTTTTAAAACAAAAGAACCTTCTTCCGTATCAATAATTCGAGCCTTTTTATAACAGGTATATCGATAGGGATTAAGTTCGTGTTTGTCGAGTATTTCTCTAAGATTTTTCATCAAGTTTATGACATGGAATAATCACTTTCGTACCAGCCTTAACTTCATCTAACTTATTATAATTAGCTAATTCTTCTTTGGTAACATTATACTTTTCAACTATTCGATCGATCGTATCATCTTCTTTAAAGAAATAAACTGAATACGTCGAATAAGTTTCTTTCTGATTATTGTTGATACTATTGAATATATCCATAATATTTACCTCTTCCTTGATAGCATTGTTCTTATCATCGCGAACTAATTCCAAGGATTTATCTTCGATGTTGATATTTGACTCTTCTTTATTTAATTCTACTTCAAGATTACTTTTATCAAGATGTTTTTTAATTACTTCTGGATCTAATGAAAATTCCTCTTTGATAATCTCTTCCAAATTATCGATCAATAAATCAATGTGAACTTTTAATCGTTCTTCGTTGACAATTTCATAGTTAAAGTCATCGATTAGAACTTTACAATTACTGGTTTCATACTTATCATCAATTTCGATATTGATTGGAATACTGTAATTAAATTCTTCTTCTAAGGCTGAAGCTTCAGTCATCTTGTAAGTTCCACTGACAATAAATTCTCCACTGATCGTATTATTTCTTTGAACATTGATCGTATGATCAAGTGAAATACTAGTAATTTCCTTAATCATCGTCTTAAAGTATATTTCTTTCGTAAATGGTATTATTTTATTCATTTAATTCCTCCTATTAGATATATATGAAAGATTTTTGATGATATGAAAAAAACTATACTTTCGTATAGTTAAAATTGGTCCAGTCAATAAACCAACTATCAATTCTATTATTTAACTTCCAAGTTTCTCGTCATTCTATTCATTTTTAGCAATAGATATTGTCGATAAAAATAGCTTTCGACTTTCTGATGACATCGTTACTTTTCTTTAGTACAAATCGCCAGGTATTTTTGAAATTTTCCTAAAAGAAGATCATCTTTAAGAAATACACCAACATAATCATAAAGAAATTCGTTGAATAAATTTAAAAGTTTACTATCGAATACTGTCTCTTTTTGATCAGCAAGAACCTTTTGGATGACGAAATATTCCCTAATAACTTTTTGCCGATACATTAATAATTTATCTTGACCAACTAAAAGATCTTGATTATTTTTAATAAGACTTTTAATCAATAAAAAAATCTTGATTTGATCCTCTTTAGAAAAGCGATCAATAAAAGTACTTTCCTCAATAATGAACAAAATTTTATTAGTAATATAATTAGAACGATAGTATTTTCCATCCTGGCCATTTATCAAGGTTTGAAAAAGATCTAAACCTTTTATTTTACTATCTTCTAAAAAATAAGTTCCCTTTATAAAAGATGGATTAGCTTCAAATAAATCATACTTAAACTGCGAGAGTAAAACTACTTCATCACTATTTGTCATGATATTTTTTTTATATCTCCTTTTTAAACAACTCTTGATATATATCAAGATAATTTGTTACTGGAACAAACGATAAATTGTCTTTGACATAACTTGGTAAATCGGTAAGATCATGTTTGTTTTGAACTGGGATAAAGACTTTGGTGATCATATTCTTGCTCGCTACAACCATCTTTTCATAGATTCCGCCCACAGGAAGAATATTGCCTACCAAAGTAATTTCGCCGGTCATCGAAATGGCATTGGTGACTTTCCTTCGTTTTAACAATGAAATAATGGCGGTTGTAATGGTTACTCCAGCACTGGGACCATCTTTTTTAACTGCCCCTTCAGGAATATGAATATGAAAATCATTCTTCTTTAAAAGATTCGGATCGATTTCAAACTCATCACATCGACTTTTAATGTAACTGACAGCAATCATAATTGATTCTTCCATTACTTTGCCCACCGAACCGGTAATTATTACTTTACCTTCTCCTTTAAAGCTAGTCACTTCAATTTTTAACAACTCTCCACCATAAGGAGTATAGGATAAGGCATTAACTACTCCAGATTCGTTCTCATGGTCATTTAGAAGATGAGAAAATTTTATTTCTCCAAGATAGCTTGGTAAATCTCCGACTTCAATTTGATAAGTTTTTTTGCCTTTATTGATTAATAAATCTTTGACGATTTTACGAAAAATTGTCGAAAGCATGCGCTCTAACTCTCTAACTCCAGCCTCCATCGTATAAAATCTGATGATATGAGAGATAGCTTCATCGGTTATCTTTATTTCTTTTTTTCCTAAACCATGTTCTTTAATCAATTTTTTAAAAAGATGATTTTTAGCAATTTCTAATTTTTCTACTTCGGTATAACTTGATAATTCGATAATTTCCAAACGATCTAATAGTTCATAAGGAATTTGTTCTATATAATTAGCTGTTAAAATAAACAGCACTTTTGATAAATCAAACTCTTCTTCCAAATACAAGTCGACAAACTTATTGTTTTGTTCCTTATCTAAGACATCTAAAAGAGCACTGGCTGGGTCACCTTTAATATCTTTAGTCATCTTGTCGATCTCATCGATGATAAAAACGGGATTATTACTCCCAGCTTTTTTGATTCCGGCAATAATCTTGCCAGGTGCTGCTCCAATATAGGTTCGACGATGACCGACAATTTCGGCTTCATCGTTTACTCCACCAACTGAAATTTTGGCACATTTTCGGTTTAGACTGTTGGCAATACTTTTAGCTAGGGTAGTTTTTCCAACTCCTGGTGGACCGACAAAACAGATAATGGGACTCGTGGCATTATTATTAGTAAACTGCTTGACAGCAATGTATTCGATAATTCGATCCTTAATTTTATTCAAGCCATAATGACTCTCATCTAGCTTTTTTAAAATATCTTTTAAATTCAAATTATCCTTGGTATAAACTTCCCATGGTAATTGTAACAGATATTCTAAATAATTCCTAATATTGCTGACCTCTGGAGAATTAGGATTAGAAGTCATATAGCGATGTAACTCTTCATTAAGACGTTTTTTGATTCGAGCTGGACATTTTAAATTATTAATTTTTTCTCTTAAATTGTCAGCCTCTTGATCAAAACTGATGGCTTCTCCTAGCTCATTCTTAATCGCTTTTAATTTCTCACGTAGGACAAATTCCCTCTGAGCATCATCGAGTTGAACTCTCACTTCATCTTCAATTTTTTTCTCTAGTTTGATTACTTCTAAATCACGATTAATATCATCAAGGAGCATCTTCACTCTGTCAATTGGATTTATTTCTTCGATATAATCGATTTTACGATCAAGAGGAAAAGGTAAAACTAAAGCCACTAAATCAGTAATTTTATCGATGTTACTCACGTTAGATATCTGAGATAAAAGACTATTTCCAATCTGGGGAACATTATTGACATAAAGTTCAACCTGCTTAATTAAGCTTCGGGCATAGGCCATTTCCTCAACATTATCGATCTCTTCGTAAGTGACACTTCCAACCATCGAATCTAAAACACTATCGTCTTCACTATAAGCATAGATTTTATTTCTCACTGCTCCAGCAATGACTAGACGCATTTTCCCGTTAGGCATTTCCATCTTTAACTTGATCTCGCCGACAACTCCTACTTTTGGCAACTGATTAAGATCCACTTCATCAGTTTCACTATCCCTTTTAGTTATTACCAACAAAGTATTATTATAATAAGACTCGGCTAAAGAGATTAATTTTTTATCTTCGATATTATCGATTTCAATTCTAATTTCACTGAAGGGAAATAAAACGATATTTCTTAAAACAAGTACTGGTAAATTGGTCTTAATCATAATTTCCCTTCCTTTCAACATGATTTTTATTATAGTTTTTTTTAATTAAAAAAGCAATCTTTAATCATGAAATTAACAAACTTTTTTGGAAAAAGAATAGAGACAATTAAATGTCTCTACTCGTTTACACTATCTAGCATATTAGTTATAAAAATACCATATCCCTTAGTTGCGTCATTGACCACAACATGAGTAACAGCTCCAATAATCATATTATTCTGAATAATTGGACTTCCTGACATTCCCTGAATAATTCCACCAGCTACGTCTAAAAGACGCGAATCAGTGACTTCAAATAAAATATTTTTGATTGTACCCTTTTTGTCAATCGATAAAATTTTAATTTCGAAAGTTTCGACTTTTTCGCCAGACAAGACGGTCATTATTTGAGCTTTACCTAAAGTTATTTCATCAGGTTCAGCTACTTTCATGAGCTTTTTATTAGGAAGTGCTCCTGAATAGGTCCCAAAAACACCAGTAATACCATTGATTGAAACATTACCATAAATAACATCACTAAAGAGTCTGGCATTCTTTTCACCTGGATTTCCATCGGTACTTCTTTCAATACCTGTAATGATAGACTTAAATATCTTCCCATTTTTGACTTCAATTTTTAAATTGCTGGTCTTCTCGACAATTTCATGTCCTAAAGCACCATACAATTTAGTCGCTGGGTCGATAAAAGTTAAGGTCCCTATTCCATTGATACTATCCTTGACGTATAAACCCGTTTTATAAATACCATCTTGATCTTTTACTAACTTTAAATCAGTGTATCTTAAACTATTGTTATGAAGATACCCAATTTTTAAAATTACCGTACTATTTTCTCCATTGACATTTCTGACTAAGTCATCGATGTTGGAAATGGTTTTATCGTTAATCGAAACAATTCGATCGCCAATTGATAATCCTGAATCACTGCCAATATATTCATCATTCACTTTATAGAATCCGACGATAATGACACCTTTTGATTCAAGTTTAATCCCGACTGATTCTCCGCCTGGAATTAGATAGGAGGAATAAGCTAATACTTGAAATGGTATAATAAAAATAGCTAGAAATAGTGTAAGTAGTTTGTTTTTAAACTTCATAAGGATCAACTCCTTTTTAAAAGCAAAGCTACAGTATTATTATGGCTATCTTTAATTATTTAAATCATTTTTTGAATATAAATCATTTACCAATTGATAAGTCTCATGTGTTCCAATATCGTAGCATTCACCTTGAAATTTATAGACATAAACATCTTCAAACTGATATAAGTAGGCCGGAAAATGTCCCGGAGCATCCATCTTTAATCCAGCTGCTTGATATTTATCAAAGTATTTTAAAACTTCTTGAGGATAAAGATAAGTAGCATAAACTCCTAAATTACTTTTTGGATGTTCGGGTTTTTCCTCCAATGATGTAACTTTACTGTCATCATCAACTAAAGCAACTGCAAATCTTCTTAATAAATCGATATCATCTAACTCTTTAGCACAAAGAACGGTCTTATTTTTATCTTTATAGAAATTGACAACATCAATTAATTTATAATTAAATAAATTATCGCCCGCAATAATCATTAAATCATCATTAATTTCTTCTTGTTTTATCGTGTAGATAATGTCACCAATAGCTCCTAGTCGATCATCATTGGAATTAGTTCCATCGTTAATAATCTTGACTTTTTTTGCCGTTTTTAAAGCTTTTTGCCAAGTGACAAAATGCTGATAATAACGATTATTGGTAATAATATAAACTTCATCGACATCAGGAATCGTTTCCACTTGATCATAAATATAATTTAAAAGTTGTTTCTTACCAATTGGTAAAAGTGCTTTCGGAAAATTTTCTGTCAATGGAAACAGTCTCGTTGCATAACCAGCACATAATAAAATACATTTCATAATACCATCCTTATAATAGTATCATATCATATTTACTGATTATAGACAATTAATTCATGTTGAGCTCTAGTTGCAGCCACATAATACAGCTTTTTTTCTCGGTCAGTATACTTGTTATTATGATCAGTATAGATAATAACTTGATCAAATTCTAACCCTTTAGCTAAGTAAATCGGCAGTATTACTAAATTAGTGTTAGTATAATTGGTTTCAGTAGCTAAGGAAAGATCCTTAAAAGAAAACTTTAAAGATTTATAAAGATAATTAGCTTCGTCCATGCTTTTAGTTATAATTGCCATTTTTCGATATTTATTTAAACCTTTAGTTAAATCGACGACAAGATCCGAAATAATATTTTGGCTGACTCGTTCTTTAACTGGAACATTATTACTTTTACGGACACTGACAGCATAATCTAAATCTAAAATACGATTAGAAAATTTAATAATCTCTTCACTAGAACGATAAGTTTTAGTGAGCTCTAAATATTTAGCGTTTGAAAATATTGAACTTAACTCTTCTAAAGATCGATATTGATAATAAGGATTAATAGTTTGATTAATATCACCTAAGATGGTAAAAGTTGCTCGTTTAAAAATAGTCTTTAAAATTAAATATTGTAGTTTACTGTAATCCTGTGCTTCATCGACAACTATTTCTTTAATCTGATTACTGTAAGGAAAACCTGTCAGTAATCCTTTTAAGTAAATGAAGGCCAGACTATCTTCATAATTTAGAATATTGTCACTTTGAGGTAGTTGATCACTTCGAATGACACCATAATTACTTTTAAAAGAGGCACTTTGATACAAGTTCTGATAAATTTTAATAAAGTCTTTGCTGATATTCGAAATTCGATAAAGCCTGCTTTCGATCGAACGAGCATGTTGAGTAACTTTTAAACCAAACTTATGACACAGATGCTCACTTATTTGAGGAATCCTTTCATAAAGAGTTAAACGACTGTATCGATCGTGTATTAACTCATTCAAATCTTCTTTGAAAACTGTTCTTTCTTCATATATTAAATCTTGTAGAAACTTACTATTTCTTTCTATTTCCTTGGCATAATCTTCAATGATCTTAATAAAATCATCACTCAATTTGAATTTAATCAAATTGTAATCATGTTCATTATCTCTTTTTTGAAAAGAACGGGCGATAAAACTAGTAAACGATTCAATACTTTTGAATTCAGAAACATATTTAATAGCAAAATCACTGAAAGTTGTTTCCTTAGTATTATCTTCCCCCAATTCTGGCAAAACATTTGAAATATAGGAAGAAAAAATATTGTTGGGTGAAAAGATAAGCACATCTTCACTCGTCAGTTTATCAATCTTATATAAAAGAAAAGCAATACGATGAAGAGCCACCGAAGTTTTACCACTTCCTGCAATTCCCTGAATAATTAGATATTTATCTTTAATGTTTCGAATAATTTCATTTTGTTCTTCCTGAATAGTATTGACGATATTTTTCATTTTCTCAGTACTATTATTAGCCAGTACTTGTTGCAATAACTCATCGGTAACATTTAAATTATTATCGAAAATGGCTTTTATTTTCCGTTCTTCAATCCGATATTGTCTTTTCTTGGATAGATAACCAGAGATTTTTCCTTCTGGTGCAAGATAGGAAGTATGACCAATATTTGAATCATAAAACAAACTAGCAATTGGGCTACGCCAATCATAAATTAAATTTTTTAAATTTTTGGTTAAATGAGTAATTCCTATATACACTTGATATTCTTGGTCTGAATTAAAATCAATTCTTCCAAAATAAGGACTGTTTTTTATTCTTAATAATTTTTTTAAGTATTTGCTTTTCCTTTCAAATTCTTGTATTTCTAAATCGGACTCCAACATGCCACTTCTAATTTCTACTGGATCCATGTTGCCACGCTCATTCCAAAGATACTTATTAAAATCCTTGATTTCCTGTTCTTCAACAATCAGATTAGACTTCAGTTCTTTTATTTGTTCATCAAGTTCCTGTAAGCAAGCTTTTAAATATGCTTCTTCCTGTTGCAACTCTTCTCTTGATAAATTCATAAAACCTCCAATAAAAGACATTATACAACAACTTAAAAGGAAATAAAAGAGATATTAGCAAATAAATTTATTTTAAATATTTATTAATTTTTATTTAGTTTCAAGTACCTTAGTATTATAATATTTACCATCAGCAGATTTCAATTTCAAGTGTTTAGTAATACTAGACACTTCAAATTCCTCTTCTTTTTGCAATTTATTTTTAACCAATTTCAATATTTTCTTGGCTCCCTACTTTCTGCAAGAACTTAAATTATGTCTACAATACTTATGTAATATTTTTCAACTTTTTTATTCCATAAAGTTCTATTGTTTCATTATAAAATGTTTTACTCAATAAACATCAGTTATTAAAGAAATTTAATATTAGATCAATAATCACTTCCTTTTCTTTAGGATTAGATTCAGCAATTAATAAAGTCATTGCAGTTAAAGTGTTATTGTCGATGATTTGCTTATCATTAATATACAAAATTTCATATTTGAATAGAAAGTAAATAAATAATGTCGCTGCTATTCTTTTATTTCCATCAATAAAAACATGATTTTTGACAATCATATATAAAAAATTAGCAGCTTTTTCTTCAACAGTAGGATATAGTTCTTTGCATTCATATGTTTGGTAAATATCTTTAATAATTCCTTCTAAACCATTGTCTCTTTCCAGTGCAAAAATAGTACTATTTTGGTTAGTTTTTAAAATATTAATAAGTTCTAGACATTCATCATAGTTAATTCGTTGATCATTTTTTGTTCCTTTTGGTTTAGTTGTTTTTTTATGATCATAATTATCTAACATATTAAGAGCTTTGGTATATTTGCCAATAATATTTAAAATTTCTTTGGCTTCCTTATTTTCTAATTTTTCATCAATACGATTAGCAATGTCGATTATCTTAATAGTTTTTTCAAGATACTCTAACCGTTTATTATTAATTGCATAACCTTGGATTAAATAATCTCTTAAAATTTTATTTGCCCACTGACGAAAGATAATACCATTTTTAGATTTAACTCGATATCCAACCGAAATTATAACATCTAAATTATATGTTTTTGCTTTTCTGCCACCAAAACTTTTACCGGAAATCCCGGTGGAAGTTTCTTTTTCTAATTCGCCTTCCAAAAATATGTTTTTAATATGATCATTTATTGTATTTTCATCCTTTTCAAAAAGAATAGCTATCTGTTTTTGAGTTAACCAAACTGTTTCTTTTTGAAGATTAACTTCAAGTTTAATATTTTGATTTTCAAATATAATAATTTCATTTTTCATAGTTATTACTTTCTAATATACCTTATTAAGAATATTTCTCGTCAAAAAAACAAATTCTAACAAAAGAATTGCTATTTTGCATAAATCTGATTTGCAATGTCGATTATCTTAATAATTTTTTCAAGATACTCTAACCGTTTATTATTAATTGCATAACCTTGGATTAAATAATCTCTTAAAATTTTATTTGCCCATTTTCTAAAAATAATACCATTATTCCTTTTAACACGATACCCGATACTAATAATCATATCTAAATTGTAATAATCAACTATGCTTTTTTGTTCTTTCCCAGCTATCGCACCATGTTTAGTGGTTGTCGTAAATTTTGCGACAACCACTTCCTTATCTAATTCTTCTTTTAATACATTATTAACATGCTTGCCAATTATTTTAATGTCTCTATCAAACAACTGAGCCAATTGTTCCCTATTAAGCCAAACTGTTTCATCGTGCATATTAACTTCAAGTTTAACATTTTGATTTTCAAATAATATTATTTCATTTTTCACAGTTATCACTTTCTATAGTCATAAAAATTTATTAGTTTAATAGAATTTACGGAATTTCCGAATTTTCCTTTATATATTCATAGTCTAATTTACTATCTTTTGTAACTACTGATTAACCAAGATTTTTTTCTATATCCTCTCTTGCCAATTTTGCAGCATTCCCTCCCAATCTAGCAACGCCAATATTTTCTTTCAATCCCTGAGGTTTTTTCTTAACTACTAGTCTTTTAGTGGCTTCTTCTGACAAATCTGTTAAAATTAATTCAATATTATCCATATTATCTCTAAGACTTTCTCTTCTTAACCCTTTAAATTCTTTATATTCTTTAGCCGTCATACCCGACCATTTTTTATATATTTCATTGGTAAGAATGGCATATTCCGTTTGTTCGGTTACACCATTTTCTTTCCAAACATCAGTAAGTTGCTTCCTTTCTTGTAATACCCTTATTCTTTTGGCAATCCAATTTTCATCATAACCTTTTATCCTATATAAATCTATAGCTCTTTGAAGGGCAAGAGAAGGATCAAAAGTCTCATCTACTCTTTCACTACCAAGTTTAGCTAGCCATTGTTTTATAGGTTCGGCATTTTTAGATGGAATAGATTCTATAATTCTAAAAATTCCTTTAATATCACAGACATCAGCCAATCGATATTTACCATCTTGAGCCCTTAACTTCAAACCGTTACAATTTGTAACGGTTTCATTCCCTTCATCCTTCAAACGCTTTTTTAATACTCTCCAATATATTTGTGGATTTTTGCTCTCTGATAATAATGCTACAACATCAACAATACTTATGTAATATTTTTGAACTTCTTTATCCCATACCGTTCTTATGGTTTCATTATTAAATATTTTGTTAATTAAACGCATCTTATTTTCTTCCATATCTATCCTCCTTCTACGACATAGAAATAATATACTTTAAATTTCCCTACTCCTGAATTTCTGTCGAAATTTCCGACAGAAATCTTTTCAGCTAATTTTTTTTCGTTTTTCTGTTATTTAAAATACCCCCTATTAATAATATTTCTCATAAAAAAAATAAATCCTAACAAGAACAAAAAAAATTGATATTTTTTATCAATCTCTATATTTTTGTTTTTATAAATTAAAATTTTTATCTATTTAAACTCTTATCATATTCTTTGTAATTTTCTAGCTTCTCCAACAGCTATTTCATTAACATCTTTTCTATCTCTCATAATATTTAAAGTATTTAAAACATCTCTTTGTCTTTCATACTCTATAAGATATTTTGCAATAGCAATAGCGTTCATAAAATAAACAATATCATCCTTTTTTTCTTTCAATAAATCAGTACAATTAGATTTGATTATTCTATATTTTAGAACTCTTAAACCTTCGATGGCAAAATTACCTAGTTCAGTGTAATTTTGTTTTGTTATTTCTTTTTCGTTTGTTTTTTCTCTAAAACACTCGTCAATTTGATCATCTAAGATATAGGAAAATGGACCACTATGATATAAACCAAAACAATAATCACCAAGAGAAAGTCCTATTTCATTCATCAAAAAGCACAAGTCCTGCATCGAATCTTTGTTTTTATAAGTATAAGGTATTTCATATATCTTGTTATATAAATTTAATAAAGTATTTATTTTTGCATAACTTCTATCGTACTCATCACTTCGTGCCATCTTAATCTTCCCCCAATCACTATTACTCTTCTGCCTTGAAATCAGATAGACTGCCATCTTTATTCATAATCTTATTGATTGTTTCGGTAGCATTCTTTAACTTGTCATCGCAAAGTTTAGCTAAAGTCATAGCTTCCTGATATTTTTTAATGGCTTCATCCAGTGGTACTTCACCATTTTCGAGTTCTTTAACAATACTCTCTAACTTTTTAATATTTTCTTCAAAACTTAACTCTTTCTTTTCCATATTCCCTCCTATACTACGATGGCGTCAATTACACCATCGGTAACTTCAATATTAAGTTGATCATTCTTTTTAACATCTTTAATACTTTTAACTATCTTACCTTTATTTTTAGTAATACTATAACCTCGCTTAATCGTTAAAAGAGGATTAAGTATTTCTAACTTATTTAATAAATATTGATATTCTTTCGCTTTTGCTTCATATAGAACCTTAGGATTTTTTAAAAGATAATTATTCTTAAGATTTTTAAAATAATCTGTATTATTCTTAATAATTGCTAAAATATTTAACTTTAATCTTTCAATTAAATTATCAAAGTTTTGTTCTTTAATCTGATAAATTGACATGGGATTAGTAAGAACATAACTCTTTTTTAAACGATTTAAAATTTCTTGATTAAAATCAATCTTATGACTGATGACTTTATTTAAGCGAATATCAATCTGACTTAAATAATTCAAAACATCGATGATATTAGGAACCGATAATTCAGCCGCTCCGGTTGGCGTTGGAGCTCTTAAATCTGCCACAAAATCACTGATCGAAAAGTCAATTTCATGCCCAACAGCACTGATAACTGGCACTTTGGAATTGTAGATAGCTCGAGCGACTATTTCTTCGTTAAAAGGCCATAAATCTTCGATACTGCCTCCACCTCGACCAACTATCAAAACATCAATGTCACAATTATTAGCTAACTGAATATTTTTGACAATATCGTCAGCTGCCAACTCTCCTTGAACTAAACTGGGAAAAAGAATAGTTTCAGCTAGTGGCCATCTTCTTTTAATCGTCGATAAAATATCTTTGACAGCTGCCCCAGTAGACGCTGTAACAATTCCAATCTTCTTTGGAATCTTAGGAATCTTTCTCTTATGCTCAGCCCTAAACAAGCCCTCTTCTTCTAATTTTTTCTTTAACTGTTCAAAAGCAATATATAAGTTGCCAATCCCATCCTCAATCATCTCTTCGACATAAATTTGGTATCCTCCAGTTGTCTCATAGACACTGATTCGGCCCGTTACTAACACTTTCATCCCATCAGTCGGTGTAAACTTTATTTTACTAGCCTGACCTAGAAACATCACGGCATTAATTCTTGAATTTTCATCTTTTAAAGTAAAATAAAAGTGACCTCTCGTATGAGCTTTAAAATTGGATATTTCTCCTCTTAGAAAAACATTATTTAAAAATAAATCATTATCGATTAAATCTTTAATATATCTAGTTAACTCCGTAACCGAAAGATACTTATCATTATTCATCTAAAACCTCATGATGATAAATATTATCTAAAACCGCATTGATCATTTTAGTAACTTTCGGATCACTATAAACCTTTGATAACTCAATTGCTTCATTAATTGAAACAATATGAGGTGTATCAGTATATAGAAGTTCATAAATACTAAGAGAAAGAATTGCTTTATCAACCTTATTTAATTGATTTAACTCCCAATCAACTAAATATTTATTAGCTAATTTTTCAATATTTTTTTGTTCTTTAATAACTCCAAAGACAATCGTATTAATAAAATCGTTTTCAACTTCCAATTGTTCTTTGATGAGGTCACAAGTCTCATACTTAACTTTAGTATTGTTAAGAATGTACACTTGATATAAAACTTTCATCGCTATTTCTCTTAACTTACTTCGATTCATCCTAGTCACCTCTACTAATAGAATTTTAACATATATTTTAAGTAATGTCACTACTTATCACTTTATATCGAAATTAAAAAAAATCCTAAAGATTCTTTTCGTTTTTAATGAAATTATAGGCATCCTTGCACATCTCTTCAAGAGTATGTTTAGCTTCCCAACCTAACCTTTTCTTAGCATAGGTCACGTCGGCATAACAGGCATCGATGTCTCCTGGACGTCGTTCGACAATCTTATAAGGAACATCTACTCGATTAACCTTCATAAAAGTACTGACAAGATCAAGGACACTGTAACCTTTACCAGTACCTAAATTGATGTACTCAACTCCTGGAGTTAAAATGTTTAAAGCACTCAAGTGTCCAAGAGCTAGATCGACTACATGAATATAATCTCTAACACCAGTTCCGTCAGGTGTATCATAGTCATTGCCAAAGACATTTAAATGAGGTAGTTCCCCTACTGCCACTTTCATGATATAAGGCATTAAATTATTAGGAATATCGTTAGGATTTTCACCAATCAAACCAGATTTATCCGATCCAATCGGATTAAAATAACGAAGGATGACGATCGACCACTCATGATCAGCTATATATAGGTCTTTTAATATACCTTCAATATATAATTTAGTTGAACCATAAGGATTAGTCGTCGATAATTGAAAATCTTCTTTAATAGGTAAAGTTTCTGGTTTACCATAGACTGTCGCACTACTCGAAAAAACCAGCCTCTTACAGTTATATTTGTTCATAATCTCACATAGAATCAAAGTTCCATCGATATTATTACGGTAGTAAAGAAGTGGCTTGGAAACTGATTCTCCAACAGCTTTTAAACCCGCAAAATGAATCACTGCATCAATTTCTTCTTTTTGAAAGATCTCTTCCAGTAGTAAACTATCTCTGATATCACCCTGATAAAAGGTAAAATCTTTCCCCGTAATTTTCTTGATCTTATCGACAACCTCAATCTTAGAATTAGACAAGTTATCAATCACTACTATCTCAAATCCATTTCTTAATAGTTCGACACAAGTATGACTACCAATATACCCTGTTCCACCCGTCACTAATATTTTCATTATTCACCTACTCTAATTATATTATATTACAAAATCAAATAATCTCAAATACTAATTCTAAAAAGAAGAGAAATTAATACGATTAAGTAGGAGGTTTTACTATGTATGAATTACCACCATTAAAGTATCCTCATAATGCCCTAGAACCATACATCGATGAGGAAACAATGCGACTACATCATGATAAACATGCCCAGAAGTATATGGATAATTTAAACGCCCTACTAAAGAGGAATAATTATGATTATCGTTACTCAATGGAAGAATTAGTCAATCACTTGGATATTTTTGATATCAATGATCGAGGAGATATTCTCTTTAATTTAGGAGGGGTACTAAACCATATTTTATATTTTGATAATATGAGTCCAAATAAAAATAATGTTCCAGCAAATGAGATAGCAACTGCTATTAATGGCAAATATCAAAACTTTAATAATTTTAAGAATACATTTAAGGAGTACGCTAACAATTTAGTTGGAAGTGGTTATACCATGTTGGTAGTTGATGATAATGGTAATTTAAATATTATCAATGTCACTAATCAAGAGACACCATATTCTTTTGGATATACACCAATCATGGCACTAGACTTATGGGAACATGCCTATTACTTGAAATATAAAAATGAGCGAAATAAATATATCGATAATTTCTTTGAAATAGTAGATTTCAATACCATAAATAATAACTATAAAAACACAAAAAAAGCATAGAATGAATTCACTCCATTTTATGCTTTTTAATAACCCTTAGCTTGATTGATAATAAACTGTTCTTTCCAGTCTTTGACGACAGTTACTTTCATTTATTCTCACATCACTCCAATTTTCGGACCACGAACTCCATGAACCACATCCACATTTTGAACAACTCTCATTATAACGCCAAGAATCACAACTGAAAGTTTTACAACTGTACTTACAATCAGGATCGTTTATTTTATTACATATGGTGGTTTTCCAAGTATTTAAATTCTTCGCTTCGGATGCTGAACTATAACAAAGGTACTTTGGATTAGACCATCCAGAGCAAACTTCTTTACCAGCAAGACTACATCTCTTTCCTGTCGTACAAGTTGAATATTTATACTGTTTCTTACTAACTAAAGTAAGTGAACAACTATTAGTATTACCTGCATTATCAGTTACGGTTCCAACAAATTTTCCAGTAGATGAATATGACTGGGAAGCTACACTTGATCCAGATGAAGTTCCAATTTTGACATTTTTAATGCCACTATGACTATCACCATTATCTTTTACCGTAATAGTTTTAGAAGTTCCAACCCCGGGAGAAGTACTAATTGTACATTTGTTAGGAGGCGTTGTATCAAGAAAAACATTGACTGGACATTTTACTGTATTACCAACTTTATCTTCAATTGTTATTGTTGACTGTTTTATAGTTGTATTAAAGGTTAATGTAAATGTAGGACTTTTGCATCCAGAACTACTGTCTTCACACTTAACTGTAATTGTTTTACTACCATTGGTACCGCGTGTCCAATTAATACTTTCACCTGAACCAGTTTTACATGCTGGTGGTTTTTGATCAATATTTATTCTAACTGGACAAAGGGTTGTATTTCCGGCTTTATCAGATATTTCTATCATATCAAATTCACCGTCTTTGGTAAAAGTCTTTGTAAAACTTGATTGGGTGCATCCCGAACCACCTTCATCTTTGCAATCAACCTTAATTGTTCTGTCATTTCTAGTCCAACTCAACACACTTGGCTCATCATGCTTATCACCACATATTGGAGGAGTTTTATCTATTACATCTGAATAAACAGTAACGATAGCAGATACCGAAACTTTATTTCCATACATATCCATTGCTATTGCAGAGATAACCGCTGTCCCGGCTTTTTTGCCTGTTGCTCTGGCGAAAGTTTCTGTAGATTTTAAAAGGTTAACAACACTAGTATCTGAATTTTGCCATGTAACACCACCAGAAAGTTTTACATCAGAAGGCTCTAAAACTACAGAAAAGCCAAAGGTACTACCCAATTTTAAATTTCCGGTTTTGGCAATAAATTTAATTGATTTAATTTCTTTAGGACCGCTTTCACCTTTTTCTAACTCAATAATTTTTACTTTAATACTAACAGTATAAGTTTTGCCAGCATCAAAAACTTTAGCAGTAAGTACTATATCTTTTCCAGCTGTTAAACCTTTAAGGGTACATAACGATTTATTATATTTGTCAGAAGAAACATTTGAATAAGGCTTATCTTGCTCTCTTACATAGCACTCTACACCCACAGCAGTTGCAGGTAATCCATTTACTATATATTTAACTGTAGTATTTTTAAATATTTGAGTTGGTCCGGAAATAGACACTGTAGCAGAAGAACTACTCCCGCCAGACGATCCTCCACTACTTCCACCAGACGATCCACCACTACTTTCACTTGACACTGTAACAGCTACTGTTGCTTCTTTTCCTTGATCTTTAGTCTTTACCGTAATTGTAGCTGATCCAGTAGACACTCCTGTTATTAGACCATTTTCAGATACTGTTGCTATACTAGTATTGCTAGAAGTATAAGTAACTTCTTGGTTTGAAGCATTAGCTGGCGCAATCGTTGGTGTTATTTGTCTTGTTCCACCCATCTTCAAAGTAACTGAAGTTGGACTTACTGTTAGCCCTGTAACAGGTATTGGGGCAGCTATAACATTAACATTAATAGTTGCCGTTATATTATTAAAGGTTGTTGCTTTAACTTGTGCTGTTCCTATTTTTAATCCTGTCACTGCACCATTGTTAACTTTAACTACTGAGGTATCAGTACTTGCCCAGGTCAAAGATGTATTAGTTGCATTAGTTGGTGTAAATGTTATTCCTAAATTTTGAGTTGTGTTGACAACAATATCAACACTATCAGCAGCAAACTTAAGACCGGTTGGATTAATGACTGTCGAACCACTTCCGGATTTGACATAAACTGTAATTGTATCACTGAACTTGCCATCTTCCGTTTGAACCATAACTGTCGCTGTTCCAACATCAACGCCTGTGACATATCCAATATCGTTAACCTTGACAACAACATTATTGCTACTAATATATTTCAAGACTGGCGTCTTAGCTGTATCTGGTGAAACAGTAACTTCTAATAACTCGCCACTACCTTTATAGATTGTTATTTCATCACTTGTAAAGGATATTCCTGTGACATCAGTTAAATTATTGCTTACCGTCACAATACAGTCAGCCGAAACCTTTTTATTATCGTTACTGACAACGACCACCATCGCTTGACCTTCAGCAATAGCCGTTACTAGTCCTGTTTTCGAATCTACTTCGGCAACATTACTATCGCTACTGTGCCAAGTAACCGTTTTATTTTTAGCATTATTTGGCCCTACTTCGGCATAGAGCTGATAAGTATCTTTAGGCTTTAAACCTAAAGTCTTCATGTTAATACTAATATTTTTAACTCTTGAACCATAACCAAATTTTATCCAGCCACTAAAGAAAAATAACCAAATTAAAAGTAATATACCAATTATAATGGCTATTATGATATATAGCTTTTTACGATCTGGTTTTTCATCTTGTGTATAATTTCCTTCTTTGTCGTATTCCGTGTACATCTTATTCCTCCTATCATACTACTTAAATTCTATCATCAATGATTATTTATTTCAATAGCTTTTTTTCATTTTTAATAAATTTGTGAATTTCACTAATCGTTTCTTTAAAATTATTAAAATTAACTAAAAACCAATTAACACTTATTTGATGATGTAAAAAAGTATATTGCCTCTTAGCATAATTACGGGAATTCTTCTTGATCAGTTCAATCGCTTCTTCTTTAGTTATTTCCTGATCAAAGTATTTATATAATTCTTTGTACCCGATCGCTGTTTGAATCGCTTTCGTCCAGATTTTCTTTTTATATAACTCTTCGACCTCCTGAATCAAACCTTTATGAATCATCTTGTCGACACGACGATTAATTATTTGATATAACTCTTCACGACTTGTCGTTAAACCGATAAAAATAGCTTTATACAGTAACTTATTGCCATTCTTATTAGCAAGATTATTATTACGACACTTGTTTAATTCTCTAACCAATCTCTTCCGATTATTGATATGAATACTGCATTCGGGATTAAATTCTTTAATTTTATTTAATATTTCTTCGTTTGATAAGTCTTCATAATCATCTTTAATCGTTTCTTCCTGAAAATTATAATCAAATAATGCAGCTTTAATATATAAGCCACTTCCTCCTACTAGAATAGGAGTTTTGCCTCGTTTAAAAATCTCTTTAATTTTTTTTCGACAATCTTTCTGATATTCAAAAATATTATAATCATGGTCAAGTTCACAAATATCAAAAAGATGGTGTTTAATTCCTTCTTTTTCTTCTTCTTTGATCTTAGCTGTTCCAATATTTAAATCTTTATAGACTTGCATACTGTCGGCATTGATAACTTCACCAGCTAATAACTTGGCTAAAGCAATACTTAACTTGGTTTTTCCAACTCCTGTTGGTCCAGTGATCACAATAATTGTTTTATCTTCTAATTTCATACCCTACTCAGCCCTTTTAAATAATTTCTCTAAATCATATTTCGAATAAGTTATAATCGTTGGTCTTCCATGTGGACAAGTAAAAGGATTATTAGTCTTTCGTAAAGCTTCAATTAAATAAGTCATATCTTCACTAGTTGTAGCCATATTACCCTTAATACTTAACTTACAAGCTAAAGTAATCGCTACTTTCTCTCTAAATCTTTCTAAATTGAAATCTAAGTTATCGATAATGATTTCGATAATCTTTCTAATTGACTCTTCCAAGGCATATTTAGGTAACCAGACCGGATGACTTCGAATCATAATCGTATTTAATCCAAACTCTTCATAGTCTATTTTTAACTCTTCTAAAATCTGAAAATGTTCTTTTAAGATTAAATATTCTTTATTGGTTAATTCGATTGTAATTGGTACTAATAAGTTAATCGTATCAACTTTTTCTTGCATTAGATTATTTAAGTATTTTTCATAATTAACTCTCTCAGCTGCTGCATGTTGATCGATAATAAACATCCCTATTTCGTTTTCGGCAATAATATAAGTACCATGTACTAATCCAACTGGATACATCTCTTTGATCCGACTTTCTTTAACATCTTCTTCATGATTATCGCTAACTTCCAAGTTAAAAGATAAATCCTCATATTTTAAATCAGGTTCTATATCTTTTTTTATTTCAAGACTAGAAAAATCTTCCTTAAGAGGTTCTCGATCAATTCTAATTTCTGGTATCAATAATGCTTCTTTTAATTTTTTATTGATCGTCTCATTAATTAACTCTTTTAATTTCTCCAATTTAGAAAACTTAATATCCATCTTGGTTGGATGAATATTGACATCGATTAAACTTGGATCAACTTCAATCTTCAAGACCATAATTGGATATTTATCGACTGGAATATAAGTATGATATGCTTCTAAAACTGTTTTAATAATCTCATTATTACGAATAACTCGATTATTGACCAAAACTGTCATATTACTCTTGCTGCTTCTGGCTATTTCTGGATATGATATATATCCACTAAGCTGATAATCTTCATTCGATGAATCCAATTCTAACATTTTTTTACTGACTTCAAGTCCATAGATACTATTGATTACTTTTAATAAATTATTACTGCCATCAGTACTTAATAAAACTTTATCATTATTCGTTAAAGTAAACCTAATATTTGGATAACTTAAAGCCATCTTATTGACATAGTCAACAGTATTTGCTAATTCACTATAAAGACTGTTTAAATACTTTAGACGAACAGGAGTGTTATAAAATAAATTTTTAACAGTAATGATGGTCCCTTTTCTTAAATCAGATTTAAGAACCTCAATAATTTTACCACCATTGATAACAACCATCGTTCCTGTCTTAGTATTTGAAGTTTTTAAAACAAGTTCACTAATCGCTGCAATCGAAGGTAAGGCTTCTCCTCTAAATCCTAAAGTATTAATCGAAAATAAATCATCAAGCTCCAATAATTTACTGGTCGCATGTCTTGAAAACGCTAAAACGGCGTCTTCTTCATCCATACCTAACCCATCATCACTCACTGTTATTTCTTTAATTCCCGATTCAACTAGGGCTATTTTAATTTCAGTACTTAGAGCATCAATACTGTTTTCAACGAGTTCCTTGACGACATTCATCACTTTTTCGACCACTTCTCCAGCTGCTATTTTATTGGATAATTCTTCACTCATCAAATGAACTTTATTTGTCACTTCCATCACCACCCTCTTAAGAACAACTATCTGATTTATATCCCTCACAAATTAAACAAACTTGATAAGATATACTCTTGTTATCATCAACTGTTCCAATTACATAACTTTTACTCTGATTACATTCTGTAGCAATACTTTTTCCATCTAAATGCCCACTAGTTACTAATTCTTCTAAACCCACTTTTTTCGTAAACTTAGAAACAAGTAATTCAGAATCACTTAAAAAATAAGAAATTACTGCTGACTGCATATTTAATTCGATGATATTGTAGGCATATTTTTGAGTACTCCTAATCGTTTTTATAATATAATAATAAACAAAGCTCCCTAATACTCCTAAAACTACTAACACGATAACTAACTTACAAATAAATTTAATTCTATCGATCATATTTTACCTTTCTTAGATAATTATAACTCTTTTAAATAAGTAAATAAAGATAAAGCCACATCTTTATTAAGAAATTCTTCTAATTCTTCTAAAGTAGCATCTTTCATTTTCTTCAGTGAGGAATATTTCTTTAATAAGTCTTTTTTTCGAACCTCGCCAACTCCAGGAACGAGATCTAAAAGACTCATTAAAGCTCCTTTACTTTTAATATTGCGATGATAATTGACAGTATACTCATGAACTTCTTTTTGAATTTTAGCTAAAAAGAGAAAGAGATTACTATGGTTATCAATTTTGATTTCTTGACCCTCTTCATCAATTATGACATCCGTATTATGTCTATCATCCTTCTTTAGACCGATAACCTTAATCTTTAATTTTAAACTATCGATAATTTCTTTCGCCACACGAACTTGAGCTTTACCACCATCGACAATGATTAAATCAGGTTTAACCAAGTTCTCCATTAAGACTTTAAAATATCTTCGATAAATTACTTCTTTCATCGCACTGATATCGTCTTTGACTGAAGTAGCAATCTTATATTTTCGATAATCATTTTTAACTGGCAAAAAGTCTTCAAAGACGACCATCCCGCCAACATAGAAAGTTCCAAATAAATGTGAATTATCGAAAGCTTCAATTCTTTTCACCTGATCCATTTTTAATAGTGATTTCAAGTCTTGAAGAGCTTCCAATCTAACTTTTTCATTGTTATTTAAAACTGCCTCCTGATTATGAAGTTCAATTCTGGCATTATCGGTAACCATTTCTAATAATTTCTTTAGCTTACCTTTCTTAGGTAACGTCACTTTAATTTTTAAATAGTCTTTCAATAGTTCTTGATCGATCTTTGAACCTACTAAGATTTCTTTTGGTAAAAGATTATTCTTGTCGTAGAACTTAATAATATACTCTAACAATTCTTCTTGTTCTTCGTCGACAATCTGAATAATATCTTTGTGTCTTCCAAATAAGAGTCCATTTCGAATAAAGAAAACTTGAATAGATAAGTAATTATTATTCTTATAGGCCCCAAAGATATCAAAATGATAATTTTTATTTAGATCGATATTCTGTGGTCTTAAAGTAATCTTAACATTATTCATTAACTCTTTTAACTCTTTAGCTCGTTCAAAGTTTAAGCTATCGCTCGCTTTAACCATTTCTTTTTCTAATTTTTCAAGAATATTTTGACTGTTACCATTCAAAAAAACGGAAATTTCTTTGACCAATTTTTTTATTTTGATCGGATCAATATCATTCTGACAATAGCCAAGGCATTCTCCAATATGATAATATAGACAAACCTCTTTTTTTAATCTTTCACATTTGCGAAGTGGATAAATACGATTTAAAAGTTCCACGGTATTTCTGGCACTTCCGACACTGGGATATGGTCCAAATAAATTAGTACGATTCTTTTTTCGATTAGCATATCTAACTACTTTTAAAACTGGATATTTATCTAAGGTAAGTTCAATATAAGGATAACTTTTATCATCTTTTAACAGAATATTATATTTCGGATTATATTTTTTAATGAGATTTATTTCTAGGATCAAACTTTCTAATTCACTACTTGTGACAATATATTCAAAGTCAACTATATCATTGACTAACATCAAAGTCTTACCCGTAACTGTTCCTGTAAAATAACTTCGAAGACGATGCTTTAAATTCTTGGCTTTACCAACATAAATAATCATCCCATCTTTATTTTTCATTTGATAGCAGCCAGGAAGTGATGGTACTAAAGCTAATTTCTCTTTGAACATCTAAATCACCTACCGTTATTATATAATGAAAAAGATAAATAATAAACTATTACTTAACTTGTTTAAATAATATTACAGTATAAAAATGCTTTAAAATCAAGCATTTGTCATTAACATTAATTATACTCAATTAGGAAAATCTATTTTTTCCCAAGGTAAATCCAGAATAGGAAAAAGAAATAATTTTTTGATTATTTCTTTTTATTCGTGAATTTTATTCATAGGATTATTTCTTGATTTAATCATAATCCTATAATTATTTGGATCTAAGTTTAAGTCTTTTGTTGTATACTCATAAATAGCATTTATATATGTCATTTTTTCTTTATTGTCTCCATCACAAGTAGCTGCTTCAAAATATAATCTAATAAATTCTATATCTGGTATTATGGATTTGCAAAATGCTTGCCGATAATTTTCATTTGAATATAATTTTTCTGCTTTATAATCAGGTATATCAGGACAACCAAGTTTTCTTGAATAAAACTTCCTTAGCTTTTCTATTGTTTTATGATAGTTATGATTAAACCATGGACTATCATTTTCATACATTACTTGTAATGTTGAAATTCTATTAGCTATTATTACTGCCATTTCTTTTGCGTCGTCAAGTTCTAACGGTGGCAATGGCTCTTTATATTTTTCTAAAATATAACCTTGAAGTACTTTTACTACGCCGGTTGGATCATATAATATTTTCCCATATCCTATTATTGGAACCATAGCATTATTCTGTGATACAAAATCATTATCAGCTGATAAATACAAATCTTGTAATGGCTTCTCAAAATATTCTGTTTTAAAATCATAATCAACTGAAGCCCCTCTAATCAAAACATCTATGTTATCGCGCATGATAACATGTAAATCTATATCTGATTTACTGTGAGCATAACCAGTTAAATGACTACCATATAAAACTATTCCAATAACATTTTCATTAGTTTTATATCCCATTTTATTAATAAATAATTTTAATGCTTCCTCGTATTTTTCCATAAAATAGCCCCCTTCCCTTTAAATATTTGAGAAGTATTATATCATTTTATTTCGATTATTTCTATATTTTTACCAATATTTGCCTTCGTTAAAGCAGACAACCCAAAATAAAGTATGCTATAATTAAAGAAGAGGTGAGGTTTGTGAAAGATGTAGGTACCGTTGTAAGAGGTATAAGAACTCCAATTATTAAAGAGGGAGATGATTTAATAGATATTGTGATATCTTCCTTGTTAAGAGCTAGTCAAAGCGAAAATTTCGAATTTGATGACCGTGATATCGTAGCCATTACTGAAGCAGTTGTAAGTAGAAGTGCTGGCAATTATGTTACTGTCGATGAAATAGCGACTGATGTTAAAAATAAATTTAAGTCAAGTCATATTGGACTTACTTTTCCAATCTTAAGTAGAAATAGATTTGCCATTTTATTGAAAGCTTTTGCTAGAGCCATGGATAAATTAACAATTGTTTTAAGTTATCCAGCTGACGAAGTAGGCAATCACTTGTTTAGAAAAGAGTTATTGAGTGAATATCATATTAATCCATATGATCAAGTCCTAACTGAGGAGGAATATCGACAATATTTTGGTCAAGAAAAACATCTTTTTACAGGAATAAATTATGTCGATTTGTATAAAGAAATAGTCGAAAGTGAAAACTGTGAATGTGAGTTCGTTTTTGCTAACCATGTCGAGACGATTTTAAGATATGTTGATAAAGTGTTATGTTGTGATATTCATACGAGAGAAGAATCCAAAAATATCTTGAGAAAAAATGGTTGTCAAGTCGTCTATGGATTGGACGATATTAACACTACTAAAGGAAATGGAAATGGTTTTAATGAAACATACGGTCTGTTAGGATCAAACAGAGCTACTGAAGAGAAAGTGAAGTTATTTCCCCGTAATTCACAAGAAGTGGTAGAAGAAATTCAAAAGAGATTAAAAGAAATAACTGGTAAAACTATCGAAGTGATGGTTTACGGTGATGGGGCATTTAAAGATCCGGTTGGAAAAATATGGGAACTTGCCGATCCTGTCGTAAGTCCAGGATATACAAAGGGCTTAGAAGGAAGTCCAAATGAACTTAAACTTAAGTATTTAGCTGATAATAAATTTAGAAATTCAAAGGGAGAAGAACTTGAAGATTTAATTAAGGAAGAAATAAGATTAAAGGATAAGGATTTAATGGCTCAAAATATTTCACTGGGAACAACTCCTAGAAGATATGTTGATTTAATTGGATCACTGTGTGATTTAACTTCCGGAAGTGGAGATAAAGGTACCCCTTTAGTTCTTACGAAAGGATATTTTACAAATTATTCCGATTAACAAAAAGAACATCTGCTTACAAATGTAAGAGATGTTCTTTTTTTGAGTTTCTTTCATTCTCTAATGCTTGCATTATCTTGAAGTGTTCTAAACCTAAGTTACAATTAGCATTTCATAGAATCAATAATTGCGTTATTAAATTATATGACGAAACGGTATTTTCTTTATAGCTACACTAAATTTCTTTATCCTCAATCAATTTGACTTGAGAAACTTCTTCTAATGCTTGTATTCGATTATCACTTGTTAATAATTGCATTTGATGAATAGCTATATTATTTAACTTAATTAATCTATCTTTTTGACTCATTCCTTCATTTATATAAACTGAATTTAAATTTTCTAAATTAACTAGACAAACTAATTCTGCCACATTGGCATAATCTCTTATATTCTCTACTTTACCTATATTTTTTATTTTCCATTCTTTGGCAGTCATTCCAAACAATGCAACATTAATTACATCTGCCTCATTTGCGTATATTAGATTCATTTGATCTTTAGTTACTGCTTTTGGTATTAAATTATTTTTTATTGCATCGGTATGAATATTATAATTAATTTTTGATAATGTTCTTCTCAAATTCCAACCTAATTGTTTTTGTTCTATTGTTTTTAATCTTTTAAATTCCGTGTAAATATATAATTTAAATTCCGGGCTTATCCATGATGCAAATTCTAAAGCAATATCAATATGAGCATATGTCCCTCCATCATATTTACCTGCTTTTGTCATAAAACCAATTGCATTAGTATTCTCAATCCACTTTGTAGGTGACATAACAAATCTATTAAAACCATATTTCAATTTAACCGCCTCGAATTCAACACGGTTAAAATTATAATTATATATGATTTCCCATAATCCAATAAAATCAATCGTGTTTTTATTTCTCATCCAGTTCTGAATCACAAATCTAGGTGCCTCTGGATTAACTTTTTTTGCAATATCAGTCAATGATACATAATCTTCATTATTAATAATTTTAGTGTTTATTTCGTATTCTAAGACTTGCAACGTTCGCATTTTTGTTCCTCCATTCTATAAAATAAATTATTGCTTATTTCCCAGGTTAAATCCTAAAAATCATCATCCTTTTCTGAAAAATGAATAAAAAAAAAGTACCTAATACAAATAATGTATTAGGTACAAACTAAATATATAACTTTTTATTTAATTTCAAAATCAATTGATTTATTTCTGACAGTTTGGACAATAGTAAGTGCCCCGGCCATTGACTTTTATTTTAATAATTTCCGTTTTACAGACTAAACATTCTCCCTTTTCTCGAGCATGTACATACAACTCATTTTGAAATTTTCCTGTCACTCCCTCACTCGAAGTATAGCTCCTAATTGTCGTTCCACCTAAACTGATGGCCTTCTCTAATACTCTTTTAGTATTATCAATAATATCTAATAAGTTTTGAGTTGTTAAATCACTGGGTTTAAGTAGAGGATTAATTTTACTTAAAAATAAAATTTCATCGGCATAGATATTGCCAATTCCCGTAATGATCGTCTGATCTAATAAAAGAGTCTTAATCGGAAGTCTCTTCTTTTGATATTTAGATTTTAGATAATCGGGAACCAATTTTTCATCCCATGGTTCCAAACCTATTTCTAAAAAGGGAACAGCTTTCTCCAAATCATCGACTAGATACATCTTTCCAAATTTTCGAACATCATTGTATCTAAGGCTTGTCCCATCACTAAAATCAAAAATGACGTGATCATGTTTTCTTATTGGATCACTAGCTTCTTTATAAAAATATTTTCCTTCCATGCGCAAATGACTAAGCAAGTAATAATCAGTTAAGACAAAAATCAACCACTTACCTTTTCTTCGAATATCGACGATCTCCTGATTAATTAACTGTCCTCTAAATTCATCGACACTTGGCAAGGCAATAATTTTATCATGTAAAACCGTAACTTTACTAATTTTTTTCTTTAAAATTTTTCTTTTTAGTGTTTCTTTTACTGTTTCGACCTCTGGTAATTCTGGCATCTAAATCACATCCTTCATTCAAGCAATCAATACTGGTTGTTATATAACCAATATTGATAATTTTTTGTTTAATTTTACTTTCTATTACATCGATCATTTCTGTTAAAGTTTCTACTTTGGTACCGCGATCAAGTCCAATTTTAATATGAGCTTGATAATATGGTCCATACTTGACGAGTAATAAATTTATTAAGGTAACATGGCGATAATTATCTTTAATTATTTCATTGATTTGATCATAGATCTCCGTATCTTCTTCAATTTCACCCAAGAGATGGGATAAATTACTTCCCAATAATTTAAGGCCATTAATAATAATGAAAATTCCAATTATTAAAGAACCAGATTTATCGATATAACTCAAAAATTTTATTTCTTTAGCAAATTGGGAAAGAATGACAATCAAAAAGACAAAGACTGATGTCAAGACATCGAGAAAAGATTCTTTTCCAGAAGATATTAAGATTTGATTCTTAAATTTCTTGCCATTTTTTAAGATGAATCTAGCTAGAAAATATTTTGTAATGATCGCTACAATGACAACACAAAGAATTCTCAAGTCAGGAATTCTTGACTTACCATTAAAAGAATCGACCATTAGAAAAACACCTAAGAGAATAATGGTGATGGAAATAACACTGCTCGTGATATATTCATATTTGCCATGGCCATAAGGATGATCACGATCAGCTGGCTTATGAGATAATTTAGCTCCTAAAATAGAAAAAAGATCAGTTGCTAAATCACTAAAAGAATGAATTCCATCGGCGATTAAAGATTTAGAATTTCCTAAAAAACCGGCCACGATTTTAAAGACGGATAAAAAAGTATTACCAATAAAACTTATAATTAAAGTCTTAATGGGAGTCATTTTCATAATTAATCCCTACTTTGCTTCGTACCAGTTAGTGCCAACATTGACATCTACTTTGAGTGGTACAATTAAATTATATGCATGCTCCATAATCTCTTTAACTAGTTCAATAACTTTTTTTTCTTCTTCTTTGACGACTTCAAAAACTAATTCATCATGAACCTGAAGCAAAAGTTTACTTTTGAATTTTCTGTTGTTAAATTCTTGATAAATATCGATCATGGCTTTTTTTAAAATATCGGCACTACTACCTTGAATTGGGGTATTAAGAGCCATTCTTTCTCCTTGACTTCTAATCATGTAATTTTTATTTTTAAGTTCATCGATCGTTCGTTTACGATTCATAATCGTCGTCACATATCCAAGTTTGTAAGCCTCTTTGATCTCTTCTTCCATGTACTCCTTAATACCAGGATAAGTCTCTAAATACTTATCGATAAATTTTTTGGCACTCTTGACATCGATTCCCAAGTCCTCTGATAAACCAAAACTGCTGATCCCATAAAGAATACCAAAGTTGACGGCCTTGGCTGTTCGCCTCATGGCACTAGTGACTTCATTCAAGGCGACATTAAAGATATCGCTTGCTGTTTGTTTATGAATGTCTTTGTCTTCGACAAAAGCTTGAACTAGATTAGAAGCCTTCGATAAGTGTGCAAAAATCCTAAGTTCAATTTGTGAGTAGTCGAAAGATACTAAACAATTCCCGGGATGAGCAATAAAAGCTTTACGAATCAATCTTCCATATTCTAGGCGAACCGGAATATTCTGAAGATTCGGGCTATCGCTCGATAAACGACCGGTTCTTGTTAGAGTCTGGTTATAGGTCGTATGAATTTTCCCATCTTCTTTAATTTCACTAACTAAACCGATGACGTAATTATTATAGAGTTTGGCATAGGTTCGATAGTCAGTAATAACATCAATAATTGGATGATAGCCTCTAATTTTATCAAGAACTTCTTTACTGGTCGAATAAACATTATCTTTAACCTTACCAGGATACTTGATTGCCATTTTGTTGAATAGTACTTCTCCTAACTGGCGAGGTGACATAATATTAAACTCTAATCCAGCTAAATCATAAATTTCACTTTCTAACTTCTTAAGCTTAACTTTAATTTCCTCACCCATCTCGAGTAAAAAATCTTTGGAAACTAAAATACCCGTATATTCCATATCAGCCAAAACATAAACTAAAGGCATCTCAATTTGATAAAATAAGTCAGCAGCTCCTTCTTCCCCAAGTTTATTTAAAATATTATCTTTTTCACTATAAATAAATTCACACTTTTTGATAGATATTTCAGTTAAAAAATTACAATCTGGTTCGTGTAGTTTGGCAAGTGTTCCGAATTCCTCTTCATAAAAAGGTATTTCATAGCCAAAATTACGAGCGACATAACTAATATCATTCTTGATATTATAATTTAACAAGTAAAGAGCAATAATCAAATCGATAACTTGTCCATCGATAAAAAGATTATGATACTTAAAAGTAACTAGTAACTTTTTCAAGTCATAAGTATATTTCTTTTTACCATCTTGGAAAAAGTAAGGATCATTCTTCAACAATTCAAATGGTAAATAATAAGTTGCATTTTCCATCACTAAACTAACTCCTAACGGTTTAGCGGTGTGATAGTTGTATCCACATAATTCTAAATAAAGAGCATACTCATCATCTTTTTTAATCTCTTTTAAATCTTTAACGATAACGAACTTTTTATTGAGAACTGGTTCTTTATTTGTTTTTGAATCTGATTTTAAATCTAATTTTTTAATGATCGAATAAAACTCTAATTCTTCTAAAAGCTTTAAGTAATTTGTCTGATCAATTCCTTGATAAAGAATGTCGGCAATTGAAACGTCCATTGGAATATCCTGATAAATAGTTGCAATATCCTTACTCATAAAGGCCATTTCTCGACCAGTCAACAACTTTTCTTGCAGTTTTCCCTTAATCTCGTGAACATGTTCATAGACACCTTCTAAACTACCGTACTCATGAAGTAGATCGAGTGCTGTTTTCTCACCGATTCCCTTAACTCCCGGAATGTTATCGGAAGCATCTCCCATCAAAGCCTTTAAATCAATCATTTTAAGAGGTTCAAATCCATATGTCTCTTTAAAGTATTGTTCATTAAAACGAAGATAATCAACTTGTTTTAATAATTTTACCTCAATTTTATCACTGATCAACTGCAATAAATCTTTATCGCTACTAATAATAACTCCCGATAGATCACTACTTTGATTAATTATTTTCGAAAACGTTCCGATAATGTCATCGGCTTCATAATTATCTATTTCTAAATACTTGATCCCCATCGCCTTAATAATCTCTTTCGCAAGAGGAAATTGAGTCTTAAGTTCATCAGGCATTTCAATTCGGCCCTGTTTATATACTTCGTATTTATCATGACGAAAAGTTTTACCTTTATCGAGTGCTACGAGAATATAGGAAGGTTTTTCTTCACTAATAATCTTATTTAACATATTGATAAGTCCATAGACAGCATTAGTTGGTACACCCTTTGAATTCTTCATCATATTGCCACTATAAGCTGTTGCATAATAACTTCTAAATAAAATATTATTTCCATCAACTAAAACAACTTTTTTCATGATTACCCTCCACTATAAAAATATTATAACAAAAAAACATCACCAATATCAACATAATAGATATTTAGTGATGATTTTAATTATTTATCTTCACTTGTTATATTTATCTTTCTTAGATAAATTGGGTTATCTTCAATTTATCATCATTTAATCATCAAAAAAGAAGTTTAATCAGAAACTTCTTTTTGATAATCTCGATATCCTCCTAAGATACTAATCGTTTTATAACCTTGTCGATTGAGAATCTTAGAGACTTCTAAACTCTTTTTACCATACTCACAAATTAAATAGTAAGTATCATTTTTATTGATATAATCATCAGGATTGGTAATGAGAAAACTAAATGGTACATTGATAGAATTAGGTATTTTATTTAAATTATATTTATAATTATCTCTTAAATCTATTACTTTAACCATACCAGTTATTTTTTTAAAGTCGATAACGGCGATGGTATCCATAAATAAAAAACTCCCTCCTATTTGTATTATATGTTATAGTATTACAAATAGGTAGGAAGTTTCTCTAGTCATCAAAGAAATCATCAAAGAATTGATCATCAGTTATTTCGTTATATTCGGTTTCTTCATTAACGGTTTCTTGCTTGATATCTTCTTGAAGATTTTCCGGATTAATTGCTAAAGTTGTACTTTTTATATCATTTTCGTGTTCGGAAAACCAATTGAGATTAGCGTCTTTAGGTTTAAACAGATCATCAGTTTCCAACTTTACTTTCTCAACTACCACTGGTTGATCAACTGGTTTTAAATTGACTGTTTCCTGACTGATAAAACTATCTTCTGGCAAACCCTTATCAAAAACTTTATCATTAGGGTGGTTAGTTGAATCAAAAGCTGAGTTCTGATTATTTGATTTTGGTCTTCTAACTGCTGTATAACCTTGGTTCTCTTCTTCGACAGCAAACCAGCGAGGTCGACTACTGAAACTGTTATTTAAAGGTGTTCTTTGATCAAAGAAAGTTTCTTCCTCGACATTATTTTTCAAACTCTTAAATAAATCATTAATCTCCTCTTCATTAACTGGTATGGAATCAGCATTTAGTATTGGTTGTTCCTCCTTAACTGGTTCACTTACCACTACCTTGTCTTCTAAAGGTTTCTCATCCTTAATAATCGGTCTATCTTCTTTAGGCAATTCATAATTAGTTGATTCTAAAACGTTATAAATAGCCTTGGGATTGATATTATCCATCTCCCGAACCGCACCGCCAGAATCTTCTTCGTCATTATATAAATCACGATAATTAATATTAGCTGGCACAACTTCCTTCTTAGAAATTGGTTCAAAATAATTATTGTTTGGAATTGGGACCGCTTCTAAAATATTGTTTTTTGGTTGATTGACGACATCAGAATCAACAATTTTTTCCGATGATACTGGTCCTGGACTAGGACTGACTTCAGCAACCTGTTTTTCTTCCATCATTGGCTGATCAATTTTAAAATTGTCCATAGCTTGATCTAAATTAGGACTTGCCTTTGGTTCTTCCAGTAAATTGGTATTCTCAGCTGCGATGGCCAGATTATTTCTTTTTTCTTCCTCTTCCAGTTCAGCAATCTTCTGATCAATTTTCTTAACCAAGTCATCGATATTAAAATCGTTATTATTAGGAGGAAGATCATTCATCCCATATGGATTAGCCTGAACTGGCGGCGATTCACTGTTAAACATATTTTGATTAAAGAACGGTGGCATATTAGGATTAAACCCTCCCATTGGATCACTGCCACTGGCATCCATATTCAAAATTTCATTCATCTTAGCTTTCTTTTTTTCTTTGACAAAAGTCCTCATATCGAAGATATTGATCGGTTGTTTTTCACGAACTGGATACTGAGCTTTCGGATAAGTTCTTCCCCAATTCATTTCGTATTCGGCCTTTAATTTAGTCTTAAATGGCGAAAGACGAATTCTTCGGATAATGACCTCATTTAACTTTAATTTTTGTAAATCAGTGACGGTAATTAATGGTGTCGAAGCAGTTTTATCCTTCTCTTTAGATTTTACTTCACCACACATTTTACTTATCTCTTCCAAAGCAGCTAACTCGGTACTGATCAAATAAAGCATATTTCCACAGTTACCCTTAATAGTTTCAGCTGTTTCTTTACCATAAATTTCATTTAACTGAGCAAAGTTTTGAATGATCAAAGTAAAACGAATTTTTCTACTTCGAGCTGCTGTAATCATAACGTCAATATCTTTTAAAGGTGGCATATTGGCAAACTCATCAACTAAGAAATTAGTTCTAATGGGCAGTTCGCCACCATTATCTTGAGCCACGTCGATTAAAGTTTCATAACACTGTTTTAAAAGGATTGTCGCCAAAGAATGATAGGTTTTCTTCTCATCCTGAATAATGATGAATAAAGCGGTTTTCTTTTTACCAATATCCGACAAATCAAAATCACTATGTGAAAGCATTTCTGATAGGTTTTCACGAGAAGCGAAAAGTTTTATCTTTTGCTTAAAGACAGCTAGAATCCCTCCCTTGGTTTCACTTGGTGCCAAAATCGTACTGGAAGCATTGATGAAGGCTGAACCAGTAGGATCTTTTCCATTAAAATATTCTTTAATATAGGTCGAACCACCAAATTTTTCTTCGCCGACTGTCGACATTAAACTGATACTGTTGATATTGATTTGTGACGGATCAGCATCCTCAAATAGACCTAGAGCAATACCAGAAAAATAATCGGCCGAGGTCTTTTCCCAGAAAGGATCGGCATTTTTATTAGTTTCATCATACAAGATATTAAGCGCTAAGTCATCAAGTAACTCGATTGATTTATCCTGATTGCCATTTTTATATAGATTATATGGCATCGATAATGGATTCCATGAATTACCATTTTGAGGATTACGGAAATTCAATAAAACGATATTGTAACCACGTGATTTAAGCATGACAGCCATCTTTTCATAAATTTCACCTTTAGGATCGGTAATAATCATTGATTCATTATGTTTAGCAAGCAATCTGACCATCGGGAAAATAACAGCTGTTGTCTTACCACTACCCGTTGAACCGATAACTAAATTATGGTAATGACTGTCGTCAACCCAGATTTCTTTACCATTATTAATAAGAGGAATACCCGCATATCTAGAATTCTCTTCATGAGGATAAACAAGTTTTAACTCTTTCTTCATTTCTTTAGCCGTTGCCCAGCGACTATAACCCTTTTCTTTTTTTGAACCGATAGAAAAACCAATCCCCTCTTCTAAATCAAAAAAGTATGATCCCGTCGTAAAGAAGAGTGAGCCTAAAGCGATTAAATAAAAGATAATAGTTGGGACAATAAAACGACCTGAAAAGGCTTCAATTGGATTTAAACCATAAAATTCACCAAAACTGGCAAAACTAGATAAATTAAGTACTCCGACTGCTACTAAATATAAAAGAAAAACTGCAAAAATGATGAAGATTGTAGCATCTTTTGATTCTGCTCTAATTTTTAATTTCACGACTCATACCTCCTAAAGCTCATTAACTAGGAATATTATAACACAAAACCTTTTAAATTCTATTATTAATTTTATTACTTTTTCGAATTTTTAAATACCACACTCCAAGAATGCTTAAAAGTAATAAAATTATTCCCAAAGATATATATAAATCAAGATGTTTAATAAACAAACGACTTTGATCAAACTCTAAAACAATACTTTTTTCCGTCGTTTCTTTATCAATTTCCCAAGTAAAAACATTATTTACCTTATCGACTTTATCAGCATTATGTTCTGTTACAATATAAGGAACTGAAACACTTATTTTGGCATATTTGACTAAAATGGCATCTAAATCTTCCACTATGTCTTGATATGAATTAAATCCTTCCGTTTTAACTGAAATAATATTTCCATTTTGTTGATAGATTAACTTATCAAAAGGTATTTTAGCTAAAGCTGAATTGGAAGAGTATTCTTCCAGTGATGAATAATTTTTTTCTAAAATTACTCCTTTGAAAGAATTACTAATCTCAGTACGATAAGTATAATTGTTATCGATTAAGAACTTTTTATTCTTTTCATCACTTAAAGCTTCATTAATTAATGAAGCCGGACTAGTCTTATAGAAATTATTCCAAAACTCAGTATCCTGAGTGATCCATGTTTCTTCACTAACTGATAAATCTTTATTAATTATAATACTAGTCGTACTTTGACAACCAGTTAAAATAACTACCAATATAACTAAAAACAATAATTTATATTTTTTCATTTTTACCTCGACAATATATAGTATGCATCGGTATATTTGACTAATTCATTCATATCATGCCATGCATTATCACGTTGTGGATTATTTCGATACCCTGGATCCCAGACTAAAGCTTGTCCATTAGCATTGATGGCCACAAAAACGATATAGTGTCCAGAACCGCTGGAATAAGTTCCACTGGTACCAGCTGGAATATGGGCAACAACCACGGCTTTACTAGTCTTTAAAGCATCGACAACAGCAACAGCATTATCTTTGTAGGTCACTGAATAATTTAACTGATGTTTCTTAGCCAGCAATTCATATACTCCCGCATCTGTACCACTTATACCATAACCACACATTTTATTGGCATGAGCAAACTCCATAACTGTTTTAGGATCAACAGCCTGGTTTTTTAAAAGCGAGACCGCAATAGCACCGGCTACGACACCGCAACCTGATGAAGCAATACTAGCATCAGATCTACCACAAAAGTTACGTTCTGTATAATCTCCCTGATGATAATGAAAAAGCTGGTTGAGAACGACACCACCATTACCATAATTAGCATTTTGGATATACAAATCTTCTTTAATATTGACAAGCTCATAGCCAGAATAATACTTAGCTAAAATTTGCTCATAAGTCATGCCATTTGCAGCATCCTTAACAGCATCAGCCTGCCCCATGCAATTAGCTCCACAATTTGGGTTGGATTTTTTATCATAATGACCAGCACGAAAGAAATTTCCTGAAGCATTCATCATAACTGTACCGAAAACTTCATCGACAACTGAATCGAACCAAGCATTAGTTGCCTCGTCAAGTGGTTCTCTTGGCGACCAAATCCTACCATGTGGACAGGTTGAATCTACACCAGTTATATTCGTACCGTATTTTCCAATTTTACTATTGCAATATTGGCATCCTAATAAAGGATCACACGATAATTGCCAACAATTTCCCACATGGACATCAATTTCAGTAGCACCACTACTGTAACTAGATCTAGCTAAAGCATAGCTACTAAAAGCAATAATAAACGCTTTAACCGACTCCTTAGTATTTTCATTCATACTAGACGGTATTTCTCCATAAATAGCACCCTTAACATAATTTTTAAAATTAGTGTAAGTCGGATAACTTGTTCCTTCATTGGCGAGAGTAGAAACACTATACCCGTTACCACCAAGGAAATAAAGTGTTTCATTATAGTCACAGGTATATAAATTAACCTTTAATCCATCAGTTAAATATCCATAATTTTTATTTTTAACTTTTTTAAAGTCTTCAACAAACTGATATATTCTATCGGCAATAATAATTTTTTTAGCCTCTCTTTGAGCATCGGTCATATCAGAAGTAAATTGATTGGCATAATAAGTAGTAATAAAATCCCCATCAACTAAATTCCAATAAAAAACCCCTTTCTTAGAAACATCGACGGTATAAACTGTATCTAAATTTTCAAATTCTCCATAATGGGTTTGAAAATTAGCTTCTTCATAATTCCAAGTACCATTAAAAATTTCTTTATACCAGGTCTCAGCAGTATCAGATGCATCATTTTTAGCTACTTCTCTTTTTTCAGTAGGATCAACTGAAGATTCACCACTATCATTATTTTCATAGATGTGAGTAGTAACTTGATACTGAGCCAAAATGTAAATCTTTTCAAGACCATTCTTATAAGTACCGGTCACTTCTTCAGTCGTCAAATCTTCCGACTCTAAAAATTGGAGATCAATCTTGTCATAAAACAAAGCTCCGATAATATAATCAATATCGATACTTACATTGGCTTTGTCGTTGAAAACATTCCAAACTTCATCCAATTTTTGATTAAAGAGATCTTCTTTTGCTCTTAATGGATCAGTTTCAGAAGTCGTATGAGTAACAGAGTTATAAGATGTATTATTAGCATTAACACTAATAGTGGTATTAGCACCATAACTTAAAAATGGTAAATATTTTTTTAACTCAATAATAACAATAATGATAATAATGACAACGAAAATGCCTACAAAAAGGAAAGGACTAGCGACTGCTAACGCTTTAGTAACCAAAGTCCCCTTAATCTTACCTGAAACCTGATTGTTAAGACCACCTAAAAGATCAGTTGACTCATCACTAGTATCAGCATTGCTATTACCAGCAGTACTTGCTGGTTCACTAGAATCTTTTGTTTCATCACTTGAGTCTTGATTTTTATCAACCCCATCTGATCGACCAAAAAGTGATTTATTAGGATGAGGTTTACGATTGGCAAGCGGATTAGAGGTGTCTTGTTCATTAGAATTAAAATTAGAATTAGAATTACTATTACTAATATTTTTTCTTTGATTTTTTACTAGATTGTTACGATCTAGTAATTTTTTCCTTTGTGCAGATAAATCCATTCCAAGTCACCTCCTACTATTAATTGTTTTTATAATCCTCCGCCACTACCGAATGATTCTAATTCTTCTTGAGTAACGACAACATCTATTTGCATCCTACGGTTACCACAGACAAACAGGGCTTGTCCTTGTGAATATCTCTTAATACTCTCTCTCTCATTATCGTTTAAGTCAATAAGCAATGACAAATCTTCAACTGCCTGTTTCTTTAGTCCCATGACTAAATAATAGGCGGCATTATCAAAAATAGCCTTACCTTGAGTGATAATATTAGGATCAGAGAAATCACTAGGTTGTTGTGTAATAATAATCGTTCCCGTGTTATACTTTCTGGCACGTCTTTGAACCTGACCTAAAAAGTCGGCTCCTAAAATATTGTTGCCACTTAATAGGACATGGGCTTCATCAACCATTAACACTGTATCAACTGACTGATCTAAGCAAAGTCCCCAAGCATATTTTAAAATATTAAAGAATAAAGCATTTCTAATATTAGTATCAGCATTCATTATCTCTTTAATATTGAAGACAATAAAGTCTGAATCCGATGGTATAGTTGTCGGTCCATCAAAGTAATATCTTAATTCTTTAGTAAATGGACGTACTTTTAATTCAAGTCGTTCCATGACATCTCGTTCATGAGTCGCATCGGTCATCGACGTCAATCTTCCCTTAATGGTAGCATAAACATCGCTGAAAGTTGGAAAATCTTCCGGTTCATAATCTGAAAAATCAGTATCAAAATTTATTTCAAATCTCTGATAAGTATCTTGAACAACTTCACTGAAAAGAGTTAAAACATCATCCTGAATATCCGGTGAATAATAACGCATAAAGGCTTTCAAAAATTGTAAGGTTCTAGTTAAAACAGTATATCCAAGACCACTGGCCACTTCTTCTTCATCGGCATCCATAATGGCTTGAAGAGGATTAACCATTCCAAACTCTCCACCTTTGCCAATATCGACTACATCTCCACCATAAAGCGTCGTCATTTCTTCAAGTTCATTTTCGGGGTCGATCGCTACAATTTGACAACCATTTCGAATATGACCACGCAATAAAAGTTTAGCAGCAGTAGATTTACCACTACCTGAAGTACCTAAAATAACCATATTGGCATTATTTCGATTGGTCTCTTTACGAATCTTAAATAAAAACTGATTAAAGAGAATAACACCACCAGAAAAGTCTACTCCAAAAAGAATTGATAAACCAGGATCCTTAATGCTATCAAAAATAAACGGATACATGGCTGCGACAGTCACTGAAGGAATAGGAGTTCCGATACGTTCTTCAATAGCCTGTTTTGGGAAAATCGGTAAAACCGATTTAAAAATTGTTTCTTGCTGAAAACGAAGAGTTACAGCACGCAACTCCATAGCATCTAAGTAATTCTTAACATTGGTTTTCTTTAATTCTAATTCATCTTTAGTATCAGCCGTAACCATAATATGTAATTGAAAATCAAAGATTAAAGACTGACTCGAAGCTAACATCGTTACAAAGTATTCCAAACTTTCAGCATCAAGTCTAATTCTCTCCTGCATCGTCCTGTCTTTTTCTTCGTTATAGCGAACCCTTAAATCAGCAATTTGTTTATTAAGCATCTTTTGAATCGTTGAAAAAGGTACAGGTATATGTTTAATAACAATCTTAATTCCTGGTGTACTAGTAAGATTTGATAGATAACCAGGATTAATGAATTTAGGATAAGATACAACTGTTAAAAAAGTGGCATACTTATCACTAATTCTAAACTCACTAGGCATCCATTCTAATCCTTTAGGAGCTATTTCTGATTTTAAACTCATAGTGGCACCACCGTTCCAAATTCTGTCCTAACCCCACCATTTAAGAAATTATCTAGAATTATTCTCAGATCATCATCAGTTGTCTTACTGGCATTAAGCCCACAACTTCCAAGCCCATTAATTAACAAACGAACTTTCTTCTGAATAATCTCCGGATCTTTATCTCTAAATAATAAGTAATATTCCGTATCGACAACATTATTATTAATAAACATATTAGCTTTATTAATATCCTGATTAATTAATTTACGAATGGCTTGATTAGAGGCATCGTTGTATAAAAGTTGCAACTGGGATAAATAGACCGATATGTCAACTGGACGATCTGCCACAATAAGCCAAAATTCAAAATTAAGCATATTATAGAAATTCTTTAGAGCCGTCATAACATTTTCTTGCTCCAAATCATCCATAATAAAGATATTTCGAGGAGTGATTTTGACACCTGTAACTCGATAATTATTAGGTAGTAAAATCGAACCATCACTAATACCTTTGATTGGAATCCAATCTTCGGTATACCTAGAATTACTTCTTTTTTGGCTCATATGAAGAACACCAACCTTTCCATATATATCTTCTTGACTCACTGTAAAATTTTATTACTTCCTTGATAACCGTCCGAACATTATGATAGTTAGCAACTGGAAATACTAAAAGTGCCGCTACCAATGCCGGTAATAGACAAAGTATTCCAGTCACTATATCGGTAGTAGGAAAAATTATCAAGGCTAGTAATGTCGCTCCAACACCAACACCAAAAATAATCAAATCATCACCTTTGAAGATACCAAAAATTAATTGACCTTTTTTGCTGTTAGCTGGAATTAAATAGTTATTCATTAAGTATCACACTCCTTTAATTTTCATAATACCAAAATCACATGACATCATCGTCATCACCAGGTCGAACAGTATCCAATCGAGAAGTTTCAGCAGAAGGCTCAGGAGTTGTTGGCGCTGATGCAGGACTTGGTGCTGGTGCTGGACTTGATGTTGACGAAGAACTAAATAGATAAGTACCAGAATCAATTGATTCCTTAGCATTACTATAAGCATCTTTTAAATCACTAATATTTTGCTTAGCTACTCCTATATTTCCAGCAGCAGCAGCGTTAATTCCTCTTTTAGATGCGCTATATTTCCCCTCTATTCTATTTACATCTTGATTAGCTCTTTTAAACTTTCTTTCTGCACTTGGCAACTCCTCTTGTTTTAATTTTATTTCGTTTTCTATATCTGATTTTTCTAATTCTTTTTCACTAATGTGAGCTCTTAACTCAGTAATTTTGGAAGCATCGGCAGGATCTCCATCGACTTCTAACTCATCAAGAAGTCCTTGACTATCAGCTATATCACTTTGTATTCTGCTTAGTTTTACATTTTCATCTCTAATAGCGTCATTAATTTTTTTTACACTAGTACCAGTTTTTGTTCTTCTTTTTAAAACTGGTTCCACTTCACTTTCATAACTCTCTCTTAGACCTATTCTAGCTTCTTTTGCTTCCCTAGCCACTTCTTTTCTTTCACTTCTAGCAGCACCCAAGTTCTCTTTATACTCAGTTTTTAATCTTCCCCGAGCTACTTTTTTGTCGGCTTCAATTTGTTCTCCAGCCGGCATTTCTTTTACCATACTATCTCGGGCACCCTTAAACTGTGTATATCGTTTATTAATATTTTCATAACCTTCCCTTGCCGTATCATACTTTGCTTGTGCCGCATCAACTTCGGAAGCAGGTCTACGAGAGGTTACAGCAGCACTATACTCTTTTCCAGCTTGATCTGCTAACAATTTAGCCTTTTCCGTAGCTGATCTCAAGTCGTCAACTCGTGATTGTGTATATCCTAATCTATTAGCTCTTGCTCCACCAGCCGCCCTATTCATTCTTCCACGAAAACCGGTATTAACTTTAGCTACTTCTTCTCCAGCTTTAGCACCAGGTCTAACTGTACCCCCTCTTTCATCCTTCACAGCATTACTAAGAAACTTTTTTGTAGATCCCCCTAAACCACCTATAGCTCCAAGGAATGCTGACCCACCTTCTTTTTTAGCTTTGTAAGCCCCTCCAATTGTACCAGTAGCCAATCCAAAAGTGCCACGCCCTGTAAGAACATCCCTAAACATGTGTCCTTCACCTTTTAATCCAAGGATATCTTTGATAAACTTAGGAAACTGTTTCATAAAGAAAAAGATTCCAACAATAATTGATATATAAACAAGAGCACCATATTCACCTAGAACATTCCCTTGGAATAATTGATCAAAGAAAAAGATAACTAAATATATAATACTTATTCTGGCAAACAAATCAACATAGGTTGATATCGAGTATTTGACCCAGTTACTAAATGCCCCATCTTTAGAAGACTTTGGGTCAATATAACTCATAATCGGTATCGGAGCTAATAACTCTAATAAACCAAGCTTAATTGCTCGAATAGCCACATCAATGGATATCCCCAACATCATATAAGTTAAAAAGCATCCTAAAACCAAACCAACAAATGTGGTGTATTGAAATTTATATTCGTCCTCAGTAGTACCACACATAATATTGACTGCTCCATAAATATGACTCATTTTGCCAACTAAAAATTGGTTTGGATCCGTTGCTTCAGGAGTACCTGCAATCGTATTATGTGCATCATTACAGTTTGTGTTATAATTAAAAACAGATAAATAAGTATTTAATGACATCGCTTGGGCAATTTGTTTAATAGTAGATTCACTGATCTCATTCGTTTCATTTGAAGGATCATCAGCGTTAAAAGATATTCCCAAGATAATTCTAGGAATTACTGGAAGAATATAAAATTGAGCTTTCCGAGCATAATCAAAAATAGAGGGAACTAAAACTAAAAGTGATAAAGCGATAATTACTCTAGTAATAATTTTACCAAACCCCTGTTCCTGATCAGACATTTTATCAGGAGAAACAATATAAGTGATAATCGAAAAAGCTAATTTAAATGTAATATATAATCCTATAATTATATAAATTCTATTTAGCACTTCATTAATAATTTTTTCATTAAAAATAGTTACTCCAGCTACAACAAAAACATTTGCTAACACCTGTTCAAATAGCCAAAAAATTCCCACATCAATACTAACAAAGATTTGACGAATCCAGTTTTCTATACTATCTCCAGCCAATATAAATACAAACATGAATTACCTCCTTAACTGAAATAAACTTTATTTGATACAGACATCAATTCTTCCGTTGGTAACTATTGTAAAAACAAGATCCAAGATATATGCAAGCAAAAACAATAAAACAACAGCAATAGTTCTTTTTATAAAATTAGATTGAGCCTTTTTAAGAGCTTCTTGATCTTCTCCAAATACTGTTTTAGCAAAATCTAAGGTCGTAAAGATTAAAAGTAATATTGGAGAAATTATTTTCAAAGGATTAAATATATAATCAACTAACCAATTGATAAACTCTTGTCCTAAAATACCTTCACAAGTATTTTCAACTGGAGTTCCAATAATACCAGAATATTCCAAAACTATACCTTTTGTTTTAGACACAAAATCGGGATTCTGCTCTTTAATGGCTGCATCAGAAATGTATAACCCATAATAATTCTCATTTTGATCGGATTTATTATCGGTTCCAGAAATCAACTTCTCTCCCGAATTCATAACAGAAAGCCAAACACCGTTAGCAGCAGGTGGAGTATGAGCAGGTATAGAGCTGCCAGCAATATGAAAATAAATATACGCGGTATCAAAAGGAAAATATACAATATAAAATCCAACATACTTTGGACAATATCCAAAATTAATAACATCATCGTGAAAATCTATCTTATTAGCTACTCTCGAGACGACGAGAGTATCAGCAGCAAATGTAATGTTTTCGTTTTTTGAAGATGCTACTTCTCCACCTCTTAAGGGACCACTAGCGATTTGATTTCCAAAGATTTTTATACCGTTAAAGTAAACTCCTAAATCCGCTTGATTATAGTTTACAATAGTTAATTCTTTATCATCTCGATATACTATATTTCCAGATTCATCCCCACCATTATATTTATAATATGTACAGCTATATTCATCAGCAGCTTTAACTTCTACACCAAACACAAAGAATACTCCAATAAACAAGATTAATGAAAAAATAATTTTTCTGTTCATAAATAGTCCCCTATCGTCTTCAATATATTTTATACAAATATCATAACATAAAATAAGAATAAGTACTAGTGTATTTTTATGAAAATATAACCAATAATATAATGTAATAGCTCATGTAAAAGTAAATAAAAATATCTAAAAAATAAATATCACAACATTTTCACAGTAACAGCAATCTTGTATCCTTTTATTAAAAATACAAAATCAATAAAATCTTTTAATGAATATTAATAAAAAAGTATCTTAGTAATTAATAGTAAAAATTCCTTTTTCATCACAAAAAGCCTACTTAAAACAATCAGTAATTCTTCCATTAGTAACTATTGCAAACAGTAGATCTAAAACATATGTAAGTAAAAATAACAAAACTACAGTAATCGCTCTTTTAATAAGTTTAGATTGGGCATGTTTAAGAGCATCCTTATCTTCTGCAAAAACAGCTTTGGAAAAATCTAAAATTGTAAATATCAAGAACAATATCGGTACAATGATTTTTAGAGGCAAAAATATATAGTTATTCATAAAATCAACGAAATCTTTACCTAAAATACCTTCACAAGTATTTTCAACATCTGTTCCAATAAGACCTTCATATTTATCAATTTTATCTTCCGTTTTTTCCTCATCTACAATGTATGTTCCATAAATATATTGTGGCGTAAATATCGTTGGGATTTCTGATTTTGAGCTGACACCAGATGTTTTCCAATTTTCTTTAACGGGAAGTATGGTATTACCTGTCGGTAAGAAACTTCCTTCTACCCTAGTAATAATATTATCACCAACAATAAAAATATTTGGATTATACTCTTGACCTTCTTCATTAGGACTATGAACATTAAATCCAACATACAGCGGGCAACATTTTCCATCTTTACAACTATCTCCACTAAAAGTTATAAATCTATCTCCTTCAACTTGATAATCACCCCCAAGAGCTGCTTGTTCGTAATAAAAACCTATTTTTTTTTCTGTCAGTAAATCGATGCTTGTCAAGTCAGCATATTTTGCTGAGTCAGGTGTTATCTTTTCAGGCGTAGCCATTAATGTAACAGTAGCAGATTGAGTACCATAATTATTAATATTTAAGCTTATGGTAGAATCTGGTCCACTTGTATTTGAATCATATTTATGATAAAAACAATTTACGGCTTTAACTCTTATACCAAACGCAAAAAAAACTCCAACAAACAATATCAAGGAAAAAATAATCTTTTTACTCATAAATAGTCTCCTATCTTTTACATATTATACACGAATATCATAACACAAAATAAAAATAAGTACTAGTATTTTTTTTATACTGATACTTATTTTTAATTATTTCTTATCTCATTTTTCTTGCGATCAAGAGCATTAAGGAGTCTTTTTCGTAATCTAATATAGTTTGGTGTCACTTCAATTAATTCATCGTGATTGATGTATTCCATGGCATATTCTAGAGTAATTGGTCTTGGTCTCTTTAATACGACGGTATGATCACTTCCGGCTGCTCTCATGTTGGTAAGCTGTTTACCTTTTACGATATTGATAGCTAAGTCATGATCACGATTACACTCTCCAACGATCATTCCTTGATAAACATCAGTTCCTGGTTCGATAAACATAACTCCACGATCTTCTAACTGTCCAATTCCATAAGCTGTCGCCTTCCCCGTTTCTGATGAAACAAGTACTCCTAAAGTCCTCTCTCCGATGACAATATTTTGATATGGACGATACTCCTTAAAACTGTGATTGATAATTCCATAACCTTTAGTTAGAGTCATAAAATCAGTCATAAAGCCAATTAAACCACGAGAGGAAATCGAATAAATAATTCGGGCCTGATTGCCAAAATTAGTCATGTTTTCCATGATCGCACCACGCTGTCCTAACTCCTCGATGACATTACCGACTGTCTCTTCTGGTACTTCAACTTGTAACTCTTCATAAGGCTCCATCTTAATCCCGTCAACTTCCTTAATAATGACAACCGGTTTACTAATTTCGATCTCAAAACCTTCACGACGCATGTTTTCAACTAGAATCCCTAAATGTAACTCTCCTCGACCACTAACTAAGAAACTTTCTTTATCGTATGGTTCAACTCTTAAACTGACATCTTTTTGGGTTTCTTTGACTAATCTCTCTTCGATCTTTCTCGCTGTCAAGATCTTACCATCCAGTCCCACAAAAGGACTAGAATTAGTACCAATCGTCATCTGTAATGTTGGTTCATCGATTCTCAATCTTGGTAGAATTTCTAAATGATTAGGATGACATAAGGTCTCACCTACTGAAATATCTAAAAGTCCTGCTACGGCGACAATATCTCCAGCTTCAGCTTCAACTATTTCAATTCTCTTAAGTCCTAAAAAACCAAATAGTTTTTGAACTCGAAACTGTTTGACTGAGCCATCCAATCTAAGACATGAGACCATCTGCCCTACTCTAATGACACCATTATAGACTAAACCAATTCCAATTCGCCCTACATAGTCATTATAATCTAATAAAGTTGGTTGAAACTGTAACGGTTGATCGATATTTCCTTTAGGCGCTGGTATCTCACTGATAATTAGATCCAAAAGACATTTAAAACCTGTTTCCTGAGTCATTTTATCAGGATCTAAACTACAAGTTCCATTTAAAGCACTAGCATAAACCGTCTTAAAATCAATTTGATCGTCAGTAGCTCCAAGTTCGATAAAGAGTTCCAGTATCTCATCTAAAACTTCTTTACATCTGGCACTATCTTTATCGATCTTATTGATGACAACTAAAGGCTTAACTTTAGCTTCTAAAGCTTTCTTTAAAACAAATCTAGTCTGTGGCATCGTTCCTTCATAAGCATCAACCACCAAAATAACTCCATCGACCATCGTCATAATTCTTTCAACTTCACCACCAAAATCAGCATGTCCTGGCGTATCGACAATATTGATGCGATAACCATTATAGTTGACAGCCGTCGTCTTAGCTAAAATCGTAATCCCGCGTTCTTTTTCTAAGGCATTAGAATCCATCGACAAAGACGAGACATCTTCATTTTCACGAAAAGTTCCCGAATACTTTAAAATTTGATCAACTAATTTTGTTTTACCATGATCGACATGGGCAATAATCGCCACATTTCTTTTTTCCATAATTAATTCACTTCCTAAAAGCGCTAGGCATGATTATAGCACACTATTTTTAAAAATACTAGTCCAAGAAAAAAGAAATAACTAAAATCATAACTATTTTATTACAAAACAAAAAAATAATCAATTTGATTATTTTTTTATAACTATTTAATTAATTTGCTTTTAGAAATTTCTTTCTAAACTTTATTAATATCAATAATGAAATACTTGACATCATTGTATAAGTACCATAATTATTGAATAGTCCTGTCTGTGGTATATTGTCTTTAACTTTCTCATAGATGTAGCTAACGATGATGTCATTAACGTCAAACTCACCAGTAGCAGGAGCACTTTGTGGATCTAAACCAACTAATTTATAGCCTTTAATATCAATAGCATCAGCTTGATATGGATTACCGACTAGTCCAGAAACTAAATCTTCAGTCGCAATCTCATTTCCATCTTTATCAAAGTACTTAACAATAACTTTACCGTAGATTTCAATAGCTGTCGTATAATCATGTCTATCTTTCATACTTTGTTCTGTCGATATTAAATTAAGATCGCTATTGATACTGTTAGTCATTGTTCTAGTGGTTGGATCAATACCAATAAAGCGAAGCGAAATATTTTTCGTAACACTCACTAAATAACTATTTATGCATTGATCGATAGTCGCAGGTGTCATTTGATCATTGCCGCAATAAGTATCAACATCATTATAACTAATTATCCAAGTAATAGTCCTATTGCTGGCATTGTAGATGCCACCATCTAATAAAGAATTATCAAAATCAATCGCATATGGCAAGGTATCAATTAAAATTAATTGAATATCACCAATATAATTATTGATATGAGCTGTGTAATTGATTTCATAATCGACATTAGTGTTAAGATCATTTAAAACTTCAGTTCCATCCTTTTGAAGGCTAGATTCAATACCAGCCATAACCTTTTGATAATAATAGATAACGACAATTGGATCTTTGGTATAAGTACCAGTTGGAATACCAGTAGTACTAACCCATTCGTAACTATTAAAGTTTAACTTATCAGTTGTATATGATTCTCCCACTAAATCAGTTGTAATAACATCACTTCTAAGTTCAACACTACCATATAGGTATTTAGCTGTTACTTGACCTGAAACATTTAAAGCTGTCGCAAAGTCATCAGTTTTAGTATCACTTTGATTAGTTGCATTTAAATGAATTGTTCCACTGACATTATTCGGAATCGTTCTCGTAGTTGGTAAGACATCTAAGAAATATAAAGAAAAATCCTTTATCAAATAAACATTAAAAGCGCCTTCTTCATAAGTATCGATATAACTAAAGTAAAACGTCCAAGTAATTGTTTTATGGAGTTTATCATAAAAACCACCGTTTAAATCATTAGCTTGACTTTCATCAATGGCATATTGTAGTTGATCGACAAAAGTCAATTCAGCACTACCAACATAATTATCGATTGTCGCTTCATATTTAATGCGATAACCTATGAGTGCTTTCTCATTGGTAATATTTAAAGTACCGGTTTTGTTTATATCAGGAGTACTTATCGTTGCTAGAACTTTATCATAGTAGTAGATAACGACAATTGGATCTTTGGTATAAGTACCAGTTGGAGTACCAGTAGTACTAACCCATTCGTAACTATTAAAGCTTAACTTATCAGTTGTATATGATTCTCCCACTAAACCAGTTGTAATAACATCACTTCTAAGTTCAACACTACCATATAGGTATTTAGCTGTTACTTGACTTGGAACATTCAAAATGGTCGTAAAATCATCAGTCTTAGTATCGCTTTGACTAGTAGTACTTAATTCAACTGTCCCCGTGACATGATTAGTAATCTCTCTTGTCGTTGGTGAAATACCTAAGAAATACAAAGTTAGATTTTTAGTGACATTGATGTTTAAAGCTCCTGTTGTATAAGTATCGATATCATTATAATCAATTACCCATGTGATTGTCTTATTAGCTGAATTATAAGTACCATCAGCTATGTCATTGGCTTTACTTTCGTCAAGCACATATGGTAATTGATCAACAATTGTCAATCTAACATCACCAAGATAATTATTAACAGTTGTTGTGTAATTAACTGTATAATTGAAAGCTGATGTCTCATCAGTACTTCTTTCCGTACCAGTCTTATCGATAGTTGAAGTACCTATTGTTGCATTAACTTTAGTATAGTAATAAGTAACCGTAATTGGATCTTTCGTATAGAATCCGACTTGCATTCCAGTCGTTGACTGCCATTCATAACTATTAAAGCTTAACTGATTAGTAGAAAAAGTTTCTCCTACTAAACCAGTAGTGATAATATCACTTCTAAGTTCAACACTACCATATAGGTATCGAGCTGTAACTTGACCTGTAACATTTAAAGTTGTAACAAAGTTATCAGTTTTAGTATCACTTTGATTGGTTGCATCTAAGGAAATTGTTCCTTCGACATTATTGGCAATTGTTCTAGTCGTCGGTGATACACCTAAGAAATGCAAAGTTAAGTTTTTGGTAACATCGATACTTAAAGCATTATTTGTATAAGTATTGATGTTATTATATTCCATTATCCAAATAATTGTTCTAGTGTCTGAATCATAAGTACCACCAGCTTTTTCATTGACTTTACTTTCGTCAAGCGCATATGGTAGGTAGTCAATAATTCTCACTCTGACATTACCGATATAATTATTTACTGTGGTCGTATAGTTAACCGTATAATTGATTGGTGCTATTTCGTCAGTAACTCTTTCCGTACCGGTTTTATTAAGTGTAGGAGTAGTTATTGTCGCATTGATTTTAGTATAGTAATAATTGACGATAATATCACCATCAATATATGTTCCAGTAGTATTTCCTACTACTTTTGAATATTGGTAACTATCAAAACTCTTTTGACTAGTAGTATAACTAGTTCCTACTAAATCATGAGTTACTGTACTGTCTAATAATCCATTAGTTTCCTCGATAATATGATTAACGACCAAAGTACCTTGGACAGCGACATCAGTTTCATGACTATCTGAAATAGGACTAGTCGATGATTGTTGATTATTCTTAACAAAAGTCATACTAGCACTGACATCATTAGCAATACTATTTAATTCACTGACACTGATCGTTGGATCAATTCCTATGTAGACGACACTGTAATTAATCATAACATTAATATTTTTAACATCATCGTTATAAGTATTGATATTAGTATAATTGATCGTCCAAGTAACAGTATGGTCAGTAGCATTATAAACTCCACTATTTAAATTAGATTTACTTAAATCGATATCGTATGGAAGTTTATCAGTAATCGTCAAGGTTATACTACCAACTAAATCATCAATCGTAGCATTGTAAGTAACTGTATAATCTACTACTTGATCGACACTGATAATTTCATTAGTACCAGTCTTATCGATTGACTCATCAGTAACTGTTACTCTCGTCGTCGTATAATAAACCTTAATGACATTATTATTAGGATTACTACCGATCGTTAAATTAAGTCCCTCAGTACCAGCTAAAGTGTAGCCAGTTAAGATTCGATCTGGATAAGTACTAATGACAGTTCCAAATAAAGCACTGTCCGTATAGTCATCATCACTTTTCACTCCATCATAGTAGTATTCAACACGATAAGCAAAGCTATCCTTGACATAGTAAACTTTGATGACATTATTATCAGGATTAGATGTAATATGAAATGGCATCGTTTTATTGACGTGATCGAACTTGTAACCATTAATATTCTTATCAGTATAATTTACTGGTGTATTGAATGGAAGAGTTCCAGAATCAGTCTTACCATTATCGATTGCATTATCATAATAGTATTCGATACGGTAAGCAAAACTATCTTTTATGTAATAAACCTTAACGACTGTCGTATTGTCAATAATCGATATACCATTGCCAGTAACACTGGCAAATTTATATCCATCGATTTGTTTTGGAGTATAAGTTGATAAGGTCCCATAAGTTACATTGTTGACAGGATATGTCTTACCGTTATCGATAACATTATCATAATAGTATTCGACTGTGTATGATAAATCATTAATCAATCCATAAGTTACCGTAATAACATTAGTAACTTCATTACTACTAATTGTTAAATTCTCTGGATTGACACTTTTAACAATATAACCAGCTCCCTGATATTTATCTAAGTCGATATCATCTCTTGTGATAACATCATTTAAGTGAGCATAGCCTGTATCTGTACCTAATAGTGTAGCTGAACCTTCATTATAGTATTCAACTGTATAATGATATTCTGGTTTAACCCAATATACTTGTGGAGAAGAAGTAAATGCTAATTGGGTACTTTCACCATCATAATTAGTATAATTTAATCTTACTCCATTACTAGTAACATTATTAGTATCATGCCATCCTGTGTTAGCTTCATTGTTGATTTTGACATTGAAACTAAAAGTTGTTCCTGCTTCGGTAATCGTTGGAATACTGTAAGTAATTACTCCGCTGTTATGAGTAACACCTGCTGTGTTACTAGAAACATAAGTAAACTCACTTCCCAAAGTATCAGTTAGGGTCGCATTAGTTCCACTAGGTAGTGTATTAATATTATTAAAAATAGTTTCAAATGTGGTTGTAATATTACTAGTTGACGCTGAATAATAATAGTTAACTGGATCTCCTACAGCATTACTAGAAATACTTCTTAAAGTGTCTTCAGCATCGTCATTGGTAAAATACCCGATGGCAAAAATCTTCGTACCAGCTGTTTTTGCTGTCGTAGCACTTTGAATAGCTAACCCTACAGCATTACCACTATTACTTCCATTATAATAGTTTGGTTGACCATCACTGATTACGACAATGTACTTTTGAGCATTAGCTGGAACGGTAGCCCTATTCAAAGCTGCTTGAGCCTTATTAATCGCTCCACCTAAGTCAGTGTATCCATGTGGATAACCAAAATTACCTGAAGTCAGTGCCGTACGTGAAAATGCTGTAGCATCCTCAGCACTAGTTGAAAATGTAACTAAACTAAGATAAGTATTATTAATAGCCAATAGACTTTGTGAAAAGCTAATTGCTCCACTGACAGCATTATTCCACTTAGTAACATTGGCTGTTGCACCCTGAGAACATCTTAACTTTTGATTATTAATTGTTGCTTGTGCGTCGTGATTAACTTCTGTCGTATCTCCACTACTACATAGCATCGATCCTGACTTATCGAAAACTACGACCGCATAGATTGGTCTAGTTACCTCTTCGGTTTCTTTGACATCGATACCCATGACATTAAAATCGATTCGATAGTTGCCATCGTCATCAATTTTATAGACTGTCTTAGTGACTTGAACATCACCTTCGTCAGCTAGCGAACCAACTGTAACTGGATTATTTCTAATATCCCCTTTCTCTTCCGTAGCCAAAACACTTAGTGGTGAAACAACTTGCATAAAAGTCATGCCTAAGGCTAGGACCATTCTAAATGCTCTGTCTAAATTTTTTAAAACTTTCTTTACCATTTTATACCTTTACCTTTCTTGCGCTAATAATATAAAATTTATCTCTTTCTTTTAAGGAACATGTTTGAATAACTAAAATTTCATCATCTTCATTTACCGAGACATTAGTTTCATAAATAGATGCTTGTTTCAAATAGTTGAGATGTTCTCGATATTCGTTACCAGTAAATGTGACTCTTAAATGTTTATCACTGTTTTTAGAGAGTCGAGTTACTGAAAAGATTTCATACTCAATTAGACCATTATTCGTCAATATTTCAATGACGCTGTTGTCCTTGTAAAAACTTTGACTATCATACCCTTCCAGTTTACCGAAAACTAATTTAGCATTCACTGAATTATGTCCATAAATGATACTGACTTTACCGTTATCTAAACTAGTTCGATAATCGAGCATAATGGAACCAATCCAGTTGCTCGTCTTATCTTCTAAATGTGATAAGTAGAAAATGTTATCATGTCCTTGGAGGATTAAAGAGTTAATACTAAGACCTTTAATTTTAATCATTCCAACAATATCATTATTATTTAATTCCCGACGATAGATATCTAACAGTTCTTGGCTGGTTTGATACGTCGAATCAACTTGATTAGTCATCGTCGTAATTTTTTCGCTGAAGACTAACCTTTTGTTTATTTCAATTTTCTCCTTGAAATATTTACTGCCCAAAAATAATGTTATCGATAATAAGAATAAAAACACCGCATAATATAAAATTTTTTTATAATTCAAATCAACACCACCCCGACTGTGGAAAGACCAATACTACATTACCATTATCATTGAAAACAAACGGTAAAATTTGGATTACTTCATATACTAACACTAACTTTGTCATTTTGCAACTATTTTTTTCATAAATTTTATATTCTCCTCCAAATATATTCTATGAAAGATAAGTTTTTATATACGAAAAAACCGTTTTCTGACAAACAATCACAAAAAAAGACATCATTTGATGCCCTTACTTCCTTTTGATCCTTTGAAGTTTTCTAGGATATTAGTTTTAAAACTATAGATCTTGTTCTTGCGCTTTTTATAATCTTTGATAGCTAGACTAATCAAGTCATCTAGAAGAAGAGAATAGTCCTTACCAGTCTCTTTCCATAAGTAGTAAGATAAAGAGCCTGGAATATTATTTATTT